>CAZNRF010000001.1:0-12691 GCA_964575075.1 uncultured Spirochaeta sp.
GTGGAGCTGGTATGTGGGGGGCCCGGAGTAGCGTTTTGAGCCGTACGTCCAGGGCTGTAGGTACTTTCACGGCGAAGCGACTTACCACTCCACGGTGAGAAGGATTCCAAAGCTACCGAGGGCATTGGTAAGGCGGTGCTTCACGGTGGGCGCCAGTGCGGGGCTCACTTCCACTTCTTGGTAACGACTAATCGGCAGCAGGGATCCCACCGCTCGCAACACGATCCGGTCGCTGAGCGCGTAAGAGACGTCGGCGGCGAACCCACTCAGTGCTTTGACCCCGGCGTGGGCAAAACGCCCTTCGTCTGTTGCCAGAACTGTGCCGTCTTCACGAATGGTGCGGATGTTCCACAATTCATCATCCATCAGAACATAGCGGACTCCCGGTCGAAACGAGAGTCGATGGTTACGACGAAACCGGTAGCCCAGGTCCACGGCGAAGACTCGATTCAGTCGGCCTTCCGCTTCCAGGCGTTCTCCCGTTTCCGGTTCGATGACTTCGATTACCCTGCGCTCATCCAAAGCACTTGATACTCCCCGGGAACCGAGGGGGAGGGAGCTTTGCACACCGAATTCCAGGCCAAACGGAAACCGCAACGCCATCGGCAGGATCATCGTTGCGCCGTACCGGTCGGAAAACTCCCCATCGGCGATGATGTACTCCACACCTACTCCCGTCGAAACGCGGGGGACCCACCAGCGTGCGTCATGTGGTGCGGAGGATCCCGATGCGCCGGCGGTAGGCTCTGTTGCCGTTGGTCTCCCACCCCCGGAATAGCGTACCCATTCGTCGTCCCGTCCCTCCGCCGCCAGCATACGCTGCGGCGTTCCCGCAAGGCGAAATGATATACCAAATTCCGCGGTTAGCTCGGGCACCATGAATGAGTACCCGTCGGGCGTGAAGGAAATCGCCTCACCAAACCAGTATACGGCTTCCCCGTGGCTGTACGCCGTGCTGCCGGTAGGTAGCGGATTATACAGCTGAAGCCCTCCAAACACGAACGCCCCGCTCCCGGGAAGCGTGTGTTCCAAAGCGACATGGGGCCCCGCCTGGAAGTACTCCATCCCTTCGATATCCGTTGCCCCGTCTACCTCGCCAAGCTCAATGAACGTTTGGTTTCGGGCGAAACGGTACTCGAGCCGGAGAAGCAGCGACGGACCGAGCGACAGCCTTCGTCCCAGTGCAACAACCGGAAGACGCACCCCATCGCCGGCGTCGATTCCTTCGTTTGCTTGTACGGTGGGGTCTGTCTCTCGCTGGTAGAGTCTCGATACATACCGATCACCGATTAGCGCCGTTGAGGTTCCCAAACCCAATAGGTACCCAGATGCGTGGGTGACATGTAGGGACAGTCCGATCCCCTCTCCTATCGAAAACAGCGAACCTCCGTAGCCCGGAGCGAGCAATCGTCCCATCGTGACCGAGGGCAGCAGCGCCACTCCCCAGCGGCGGCGTTGGGTCGGTGGATATACACGGGAAGGCTCCCGGTCCGGCGATGTGGCGGTAATCCGCGCCTCGTTGCCACCCCAGCTGTACCCGGCACCAAGGAGTGCATACCAGCTGAAAGACGCGGCGCGGGAGCCGGACACGACGAAGGAAAGCGGTTGGTCGGTTTCCCGGTCAAGATCATTTATGGCTACCTCATAGTCGGTACCATCGAGGCCAATCGGAATCACTCCCAATGTGCCCAGGGTGAACTGTAGCGAGAAACGTCGGAGATAGAGCTCCGTGGCAATTTCCGCTGCAGGAGCCAAATTCCAGAAGAGTGCACCGGTGGGGTCATCTTCTACTGTTGACGAGCCCGGATTTTGTGGCAATGGAACGGTGGAACCTGTCTCGTCGGTATAGCTCACCAGGCGTGCTTCCTGTTCAATGCCGACTCGTACGGTTGGAACGAGGCGCACGAAACGTAACGGGGCAAAACGCCGTCCGTAGCCGGCGTAGATACGCTGGGAGCCTTCGAAGAATCCATAGGCAAGGTCTTCTGCAAGCAGCTCGGGAGAGTTGAAATGGTTCGTGTGTTCGTCGTCGTACCTATAGCTAACACGCTCGGTACCAAGCAGGAGCCTGTTCCGTATTCCAAGATCCCAGTGCAGTTGGAATCGCGATAGCAACGTTGAATTGGCGTCACCATCGGCCCGGTTCCGAATATTTTCGATTCCCATATGTGCCGTTGCGGTCCATATGGTTTCCCGTTCGCGCTCCCATCGGCGCCAGGGATACACTTGCCACTCCAGGGGAACCTCCGGTTCCTCGGCTACGCCGGGTGGGGGCGGTATGACCGCGACCGGCGGTGGTGCGGCGGGGGGCGACTCCACCGCCTCCGGGTCCGTTTGGAGCTCCGGTTCTCGAACGCCCTCGGCGACGAAGGTGACGCGCGTGAGTCCTCCCTCGGTTACGGTCAGTTGCGCTTGGGTGACGATCGTCCCCGATTGGGGGCCTTGGAGCGCCTCCACGGCCACTTCCCGCTCCCCCACCAAGACGCGGTCTATCATCGTAACATTCGTACCCGCCGGCGACCCGTCGATGTAAACCCGGTAGGTACCGGGCAGTTCCGCCTCGTTCCGAAGTTCGACCCGACCATAGGCGATGCGCTGTCCGGTGAATGCACCCAGGAGCTCAGCCGAGAGTTCATCGGCCACGGAAAAGGTATCGAATAGTGAGCGAGCTACTGCCTCGCGCTCGAGGATCACCGCATCTGCTTCACGGCTGTAAACGGAGAGGATGAATCTGGTCTCGGATTCTACATCTGTGCTGACGTCACCGAAGACCACGTAGTCCATGCGCTCCCGGTCGGCGTAGGTCGCAACTTCCGCCGCACCGGGCGCGGCGTCTCCCTCGGGGCGAGGTTGAACGGCGTAATCACCGATGAGTCGCAGAGTCATCTCAATCGTGTCGGCAACGACCAACGCCACCGTCTCGGTGCGGGGGTCATCCTCTTCTGTTTCCGGGACGATCACCACCACCCACGGGGCGGCGATATCATTCTCCGGCGCAGAACCGGATGACCTGTCTCCTGACCGCTGAGCCGGAAGCGGGACCGGCGTAAAAAACACGGTTAGTAGATAGACAGAGAGCACCATCGGGAGCGCGCGGCGAAGGCGGAACCGAAAGGACATGAGATACTCCAATGTGACGTTTTCTACGACTATTGTAGTCCCTATCTAGTTAGAAAACAACAGAAATCGACAGCAGTAATTCTCATTTTGACCGCAGATGAGCGGATGCTGAGTGCGAGCAAGAAGATCGGGAGGGAGAAGATCTATGCGAACGTCCGCCTCAGAGGTGCACGGAAGCCGGGTACGAGCTCTCAAGAAATAGCTGACAACTGAGCTCTTTCGTTATCCGGCGTCCGAAGCCCTTGTGAAATCTCAGCGATAAGACTCCCTGAATGGCCGTGCGGGAGAATGATCGATGGTCTGATAGATGCGGCGATCCGTAAGAACGCGTTCAAATCGCTCAAGGGATGCGTAGCCGGCGGCGTACAGATCGGACCCGGCGGAGAATCCCACGGATAGTACCAGCCGGGGATCTTCACCGAGGGTTGAGCCCGCCGAGATGACAACCCGTTCATCTATCTCGTAGCCGACCGTTGCGAAATACCCCAAATCCACAGGCTCGTTTTGAATAGGATCGTAGGGGATGTTTACCCCAAACTGGCCGACGATGCGCCTCCAGGCCGGTCGGGTGCGGTATGCGGAGACGGCCTCCACGATTCGTTCTACCCGGGCGACGGCATCGTCAGACAGGGCAAGCCCGGTTTGCGCCGCGGTTTCCATATACAGGCGGTACTCACGGATGATTTGATTTGCGAGAACTGGTTCAGTGGCAAACGGGCGGAATAGGATCGAGCCGCCGAAATGCGTTTCCCAATCGTTGCCGGGGAGCGTGTTTGCAAGGACTACTAAATCCACACGACTCGTGTGCAGGTCTTTTCGCAACAACCCCTCATAGGCGTCGATCTGGTCTCTCTTTGCAGCGTAGGCGGCTTCGGACTGTGGCACCGTCGCCGGAGATTCATCGGCGATCGACGGCGCTGGAGCAATCAAGGCGATAAGACAAGAAACCCAGATGATGTACACGGTGCGGGCCATCGAACAACTCCTCGGAATTGGTGTGGTACTCTGGTAATAATAATAGTCTCGGTTACATAGGGTACACCTCCCGGCAGTGAGAACGCGCGGCATACACGCCGAGCCGGAAAGACAACCGCCCCGATAGTCGTCAGCGCTCACTCATCCCCGACAGGTCTAATCAGAACGTGTATCTGATCCGCGGGCCGACGGTAACGCTCGCCTCTAATGATTCGTAGAAGAGGAGTTTGGAGGCGACGTATACTCCCGCGGTGATGTTCGGAAACACCGGATAGGCAACCTCTCCGTGGGGGGAAATCAGTGCGGCAATTTGGTTTTCAGCCTCAATACCGTTAAATGAGGACAGCTGCACGCCGCCGTACACGCCGGGGCGGAGCTCGATCCTCGCCATAACGATCTCGTAGTGGAGTCCCGCCGCTATGAGGAAGCCCACCGTGCTCACATCTTGGCCATCTTCGTTCTCGGTGCTCACCGTACTCACGCCGGCAATTCCGCTGAGGAGGAGACCGGGAATAGTTTCGGACAGAAACGGAGGTTCCCAGTCGACGTGCACGGCCCCTTCAAAGCCGGTGGCTCCCGTGTAGATGCCGACGGCGGGGGTAGCGCCGACGGCAACCTGCGCCCCCACCGGCGGCAGCGCTACGGCTGCCAGGAGCAGAAGGGCCGGGGCGGCCACACGAAGGAGCGCATTAGTCTTCAACATACAGCCTCAGTGCGTCGAAGGTCAGATCGGTGCTACTCCAGTTCCGTAATCCCATGAAGCCTGCCTCCCGGGCGGTACCGGTTACGCCGGCCATACTGGTGATGTCTTCCTCGCTGATAATCGTGAACGGATCGCTGTCAATCGGTTGCTCCACAGTGACGGTGAGGGCGCCCGCATCTACGTCCAGCACGACGTTCATCGGTGCATAGAGATCGATGTCGGGACGGCTGTCGTCGCCCGCCGTGTCTGCCTCAACCGCAATGAACGGTGATCGCTCACTGCCGTCCTCCCACTGGCGGACCACGATCCTGTCTCCCAGCCCCGGATCAAACTGAAGGGTGTATCCCGAGAACTCCGCACCACTGGCCGGGTCCGACCCATGAAAGAAGATCCCCCAGCCGCTTCCCTGCGTCATGTGCGCTCCATCGATCTCGAGCCGCGCGGTGGTGACGCTGGGCATTTCCATATAGAGACGCCGTTCACCACTGCCGGAAAACGTGACCGAGTAGTCGTTGGGGTCGACGTCGATATCGTCACCCCCTCGGGTGGCGTCATACCCATCTTGCGTAAACGTGACGCTGCCGTCGGGATTGACCACGATCTCCCCGTCGTCCTGGAGCTGCTCCCATGAGCCGGGCTCCGGCGCTCGCGCGGAAAAATCGTCGACCTCCAGTGTGTAGACGGCCGATGACTCCACTGCGTTGGATACGTGAAAGATCTCCTCTCCTGCGGCGCGGTAGCGACTCCAAGCAAGCGCTCCGCGGTCTAAGCGCCATGAGACGATATGTGTGCCGGCGGGCACGTCTTCGAGCAGAACTTCGGCGCGGGTTACTTCGGTTTCCTGATCAAACTCCGTAGCAGATATTCGGGTCCACGCTGATGCGGATCCGTCGTGTTCGGTGCGATACTCCAGGGCGATGATGTTCTGATCACTGGGCCACTCCACGGTGAAACGAATGGTACCGGTGGCATCCGTTGCGGGAACCAGGGTTACATCGATCTCCGTCCGCGTCCCGGCAGCGATATCCACGTTCTCTTCCCGCCCGCGGAGGATCGTCTCATCAGTATCTCCGGTTGTCCTGATCGCCTCCACGGTAACCTGCCACGTACCCGGTACGATGTCGGAGAACACAACGGCACCCGGAAGGTGATCGCTCTCATTGGCGGGTTGGATAACGGGGTCGGGAGGCGAAGCACCGCTCGGGCCGTTGTCGAGGGTGAAGCGGTATGTATCGATCTGCGAGGGATCGATGTCCGGGAGCACCGTAGACGCGCCGAGGGAGACCGCTCCGTCTGTGTCGCCGGCGAGTGAAACTACCAGCTCGCCCGGGGCGGTGTCGGATGTCCCTGGGTCTGAAGGACTGAACGGCACGGAGCAGGCGGAAATCACCAGCGCGAGAACACCTGCGGCACACGCGGTGAAGTACCGGCGAGTTGCACGGCCCGTGGCTCGTGGTAATATCCGTGTGCTGCCCGTATGGCGTCCGCTTACAGTCACCGTTCTACGTCACTCAGGTTCACTAATCCGTACGCGGTGCTCACCCGAATACAACCGACCATCTACCTCTACAACCAAGACGATGAGCAGCACCTGCCCAGCTTGATCGGCGGTGGTACTGATCGTCAGAGTTGTCTCATCGGATCCGGTGGCAACTTCCTGGAAGTCCACTCGCCAGGTGTAGGTATCGACGGTGGAGTCACTCAGCGATCCGGCATCGATCGTATACGTCTCTCCCGCGGTCTCCGTTGACTCAGGGGCATCGGCAAAAAACCCTTCCAAGTCTTCAGGCAGATCAATATTTACTGTTAATCGCGCCCCACCACCGTAAGCGAAGTCGCTGCTGGTGAAATCGGCGGTGGCCCGCGTGGTTACGTTGGAGTACACGCGAAAAATGGAGTCATAGCGGGCCACTACGTCATAGGGGGCAGGCTTGTCCGTTGCCCGAAGCTCCACTGCAATCTGATAGTCTCCGGGGGACACGTCCGTATCGGAGATTACCTGTTCGTACAGGCCGTCCTCGGCGTCGGTGGTGGCTGATACGGTCTGCCATGCGCCGTCATCCACTCGATAGGCTATTTCATCCACGACGTCGGTGAGGGGATAGTCGGGATCCGTCTCCTCGGGCCAACTGGCCGTGAACTCCCACGCCCCGCTGTCCCCGTTGTCTACCGGTTGTACCGACACTCCGTCGACCTCCGCAAACGCGCCGGCCGTAACGGTGATGACCGAGCTTCCCTGTAGGATCACGCCGGCGCCGTCCGAATCGGGGTCCGCGTTGAACGCTTCCACGGTAAGCGTCCACTCCCCGGGAATGATGTCTTCGATTTCTATCGGGGGATCCAGGGCACCTTCCGCGGTGAACTCGACGTCGGAGATCACGGTTTCTTGTGGGTCGCTGCCTGCAGGGCCGTCACTGAGGCTGAGCCGCAAGAAGGTGATCTCATCGTAGTTGATGCGGGGGAGGGCCGTTTGCGCTGAGAACACGGGTTCTCCCGATGAGAACGCTCCGTCTAATCGGGAAAAACGCAGTCCTCCGAGATCGCCCAAAATATCTGACACGCCACCGGAGGGCGCAAACGGAGCTGTGCACGCTGCTATGAACGTGACGAGGAGAGTTATTGCCAGCGCCTGAGCACGCCGCGTCTGTTTCTTCATACCACACTCCAACATTTTTTAATTTCTTGCCGAAATATATCTCTTTTCAATGTCGGCATCAAATTCTATGAGCTTGAAGCTGAGTATATCACACTGATATTTGGAAACCAGGGTTCCCGGCGCGGAGGCCCGCTCACTCCAGGCGGAAGCGGTGAACCGTCTGCTGAACCGTTTGGACCTCGGTCTGGGTTTTGTGCGTGAGCTCGACTACGTGCTGTACGGACTTTCCGATATCGTTGGTATCGGTACTCATAGCAGCGGCGTTCTCCTCGATCAACTGAGTGGTCTGTACCAGATTGCCCATCTTCTCACGAATCCGAGCGCTCCCATCGCTCATCGTGTGACCTCCCTGGCGGACCTCCCCGGTCAGCCGGGTGATACGCTCAAAAGACTCCAGCAGTTGTTGGTTTCCCACGGTCTGCTCGTCCATGGCGTTTTTGATCGTGCTGTTCAAGTGAGACACGGTGTCGATGGCGGAGCGAACATCCTCAAAGGCGTGCCCTGCATCGGTGGTGCGTGCTACGACGGCGTGGATCGATTCCTGAAGATTCTTCAGTACGCCGGAGATCGAGGTGGATTGGGTCGAGCTGTTCTCCGCGAGGTTTCTGATCTCTTCGGCCACCACGGCGAACCCGCGGCGGGCGTCGCCGGCGTGGGCCGCCTCAATGGCGGCATTCATTGCCAGCAGATTGGTTTGCCCGGCGATGTTGGTAATAACCTCGTTGGCCTCTTCCATGCCCTGCGACTGCTCTGAGATCTCCGTTACCATGCGACTCACCTCTTCGAGAAGCTCAAACCCGTGGGCTGATACGGTTTCGAGGTGGCTCATTTGATCGGCACTTTTTTCCAACGTCTGCGTAACGGATGAGACGTTCGCGATCATCTGTTCCAACGCTGCAGACATATTGTCGATTGTGTCCGCCTGCTGCTCGATCGAGTGTGAAAGCCCTCGGATGGACTCATCGATCTCCGCCACCGTGGCGGACACGTCTTGCACTTCCGGAGCCTGCGTCTCGGTGATCTGGAGGCGAACCGCCTCAATATTTTCGTTGAGACTCTCAACCGCCTGGGATGTCTGTTCCATGTTGCTCGATAGTCCCTGGCTCACCGTTGAAAGGGCGGAAACGCTATCTCGAACGCCGGAGATGATCCCCCGTAAGCTCGAGACGAAGCCGTTAAACTCATGAGCCACCTGACCCACCTCATCCGCTCGGGACTCATCCAATGCTCGCGTCAGGTCCCCCTCTCCTCGCGCAATGTCAGTAAGCGCGCCACGAATCGCGTGGAGCGGTTTGATCGCCCGGAGCATCCAAATGCTGAGGAGGATGCCCGCGAGCACCGCCGCTCCCGTTGTAAGCAGCATCAGCTGGGCGAAACCCCGGGCGAGGTCTCGGGTTTGATCGGCGATTTGGTTGTTCGCTGCCTCCTGGAAGTCAATGAAAGCGTTGATCGTGGCTAACCACTCCACAAACAGGGGGCGCCCGCGGTCCAGCAGAACCATACGAGCCGCCTCAAAGCGCCCCGCGTTTGTGAGGGATATCACGTCTTCTATCACCGGCAGCGTTTCGCGCTCTACCGCCTCGATTGCGGACAGTAATTCTCGTTCTTCTTCTGCGATGTCGTTTCGTTCTTCGAAGATCTCGTTCAGGGGCGCTGCAGATTCACGGTAGAACTCCTCGAGTTCCCGAATCTCGGCGAGTGCGTCTTCTCGAAGCTGTGGCTGATTTTCGGCAAGTACAACATCCCGTACAGAAATTGACCGATCGTGCACGCTGCCCCGGAAGTTGATCGCATAGCGCTGCTTCACGGCATTTACATCGTTGATGGTAGAGAGACCGGATCTGATCTGGGAGACCCGCACCACGCCGACGACTGCAACCGCGATCATGAGCAGCAGTACGGTGGCGAAACTGAGAATGAGCTTGGCGCGAATGGTAACATTTTTCGATTTTGAGTTCATGATTGATAAGATAGTACAAGGAGTTAGTCCATTCATGCAACAAACGTTGTCTGTATCAGTCGCCGGAATGATCCAGCACGCCCACGCGCTCCATGAATCGCGCCGGTGGAAGATGGACCGTTTCCATCGCGGAAAGGCGGATGACAACATCACCAAAGAGGCGATCGGGATTTATGGAGTCTACGCGCAGATGTCGCGAACCAATGGGAATACCACCGCGAAACCGGGACACGGTTATCGTGGACAACTCAGGTCCCATGGCCCAAACGTGCACGGCGTAGTCGCTCACCAGCATTGAGACAAGTTGCGCCAACTGGTCTATGTCGGGAGGAACGGCGAGGCTATGAATGCAAATGGACCGCGTGCCCTTCTCAGGGGCATGCGAGATAGTGAGACGCTTCATCGAGACATGGCGAATCGGCTCTGGTGGGTCGATGAGCAACTCCCGGACCGTTCCGTAGGCGGATTCAAGGGCTTCCGCCACACGTATCCCCCCAATCGCACAAAACCACTCCATAGTTTGACCTCAGCCGGAAGCATAGCGCCATCTGCCCCTGAAGTCTAATCCATTGAGATACGCAGCAAACGCCCGTTTGGGCTTTCGTCGGTGAGCACGTAGAGTGCGTTATCCGGACCGAGGCGGACATCACGCACGCGCGCTCCGATCGGAAGTACCCGGTGGGTACCGAACGCGTCATCGGGAGTGAGGGTTATGACGTGCACCGCCTCGCTTTGCAGGCCACCGGCGTAGATCGTGTCGTTGTTGATGGCGAGCCCCGACGGGGCTACTGTTTCCATCCACACCATCACCGGGTCGGCGTATTCGGGCCGCGTCTGGTAGCGCGAGACCGGTGTGCCGCGCAGGTATTCGCGGCTGTGGGACACTTCAGGCCAGCCGTAATTCTCCCCAGGAACGAGGCGGTTGAGTTCGTCGCCGCCGCGGGAGCCGTGTTCACTTACCCACACGGTGCCGGTGGTGGGATCTACCGCCATCCCTTGGATGTTGCGATGGCCAATCGTGAAAAAAGCATCTTCCGCGTCATCCGGAATACTGCCGTCAGGATTCAGGCGGAGGACGCTCCCAAACAGCGTGTCTTCCTCCTGCGCCTGCTCCCGTTGCAGTCTCCCCTCAAAGCGAAGAGGCGGGTTCCCGCCATCCCCGATCGATATCACCATCGTTCCGTCCGGGAGCCAGGCGATTCGTGACCCGAAGTGCTGGGTTCCACTCTTGAACGCGTTGACCGCGGCAATTGTCCGGCGATCCACCAGTTGGGGCGAGGTGGGGGAGGTACGATCAAGCCGTGCCCGGGCCACCTCCGTACGATTGGCGCTCCGTGTACCCGCCGCATACGTGAGGTAAATCCAACCGGATTCTTCATAGTCCGGTGCCACGACGATATCGAGCAATCCTGCCTGACCGCCGGTGAACACGGCTGGGGGGTTGCCTACCTCGTGTCGCGTCTCCCGGTCCGGCGATACGAGCCACAGGCGGCCGCCGCGCTCAGTAATCAGGAGCGAGTCGTCCGGAAGCCACGCCACTGCCCAGGGGTGATCAAACCCGGCTGCCACCGGTTCGATCTCAACGTCGTCAATCGTGGCGTCCTCGGACCAATCGACAGTGGGAACATCGGATTCCACGGTGGCACATCCGACAAAGGTGAACATGACCCAGGCAACTACGGTGGCTCTTGCAATCGGGAACAGATGAGTGATCATACGCACCAAGGTACTACCTCAGGACGCCTTTCGTGCCGGTGAGCGTTCGATGTGACGGAGCCAACGGCGGGTGCGAAGCAACCAAAAGCCGAGGGTGGCGGGAAAGACGTTGGTTACGAACATGGCGTACCAGATCCCGGGGGGGCCGTAGGCCAGGTTCCACGCGGGAAACATCGCCCGGGGAACGCGAATTCCCCACAGACGCAAAACGCTCAGATACATTACCGGACGCGTATCTCCGCCTCCCTGGAACGCGCCGTTAATCACCGTGAACAGGGTGAAGGGTACCACCGAGACTGAAACGATGCGGAAGAGGGTAGCGCCGTGGGCAATGACGGCAGCATCGTCAACGAAGAAGCGCATCACGTAGTTGCCGAAGAAGAAGGTGAGCGTCATGGAGGGGACGATAAACGCCAGCATCGCGAGAACGCTGACGCGGAGGGCGTGACGCGCCCCGTCCCGCCGCCGAGCGCCCAGCTCCTGCCCTACCAGCGCGGCTGTGGCGCGGGATAGGCCAATGGCAGGCATGTTGAACATACCGATGATGCGGTTTCCCACGCCAAACGCTGCAATCACCGCTACTCCGAAGCCGTTGACCACCCCCTGGAGTACGGTGAATCCCAGGGCCGCTATTCCCTGACCGGCGGCGAGGGGAAAGCCGATTCCCACCAGCTGCTTCCACGCCCCCAGGTCAGGGCGAAGATACCCCCGCCGGATCGCAAGCCGTTGGCCTCCGCGAAACAGAATGAAAAGAATTGCCCCGGCGGAAATCGCCCGGCTAATCAGTGTGGCGGTGGCGGCCCCTGCTACCCCCATCGGAGGGATCGGGCCGAGGCCGAAGATGAGCAGCGGATCGAGGATACCGTTGAGGGTTACGGTGGCCAGCTGAACCCAGAGGGCGGTGAGGGAGTCACCCACACCTTGCAATACACCTTGCAGGACAAAGAAAAAGAACATGAACGGCACCGCAGAGAAGATAATCTGCATGTAGACTTTCGTCTCCGCGTATGCTTCCGGAGGTACCTGCAGAAGATTCAGGAGCGGCGTGACCGCTACCACCCCGACCATTCCGATGACGATGCCGGTAACCGTTATGAGTGCCACCGTCTGAGAGGCGTAGAAGTCCACCTGCCGACGGTCACCGGCACCGTGGGATTGGGATACGAGGGTTGTCCCTGCTTGGGAGAATCCCATGCCGAAGATGCTGAGAAAAAATACCACACTGAAGGCGATCGACGGGGCCGATACCGCCGCAGCGCTCACCCGGCCCAGAAACCACGCGTCCACCAGATTGTACGTTACCTGTAACAGGTTGGTAAGCATAATCGGAACGGCCAAGTTGATGAGGCGAGGAAGCATAGGGTGTGGCGGCATGGCCATATTGTACGGGTATCGAGCTGGTGTGACGACCCCTTTTTGGCCGGCTATCCAATTATGACCAAAAGACTTGTTTGATTTATGAGCCATTCAAAATCACAATAAATCATCAAAAAGTACGAGGAGTCGCTCTATGAAGATCACCAGAATTGTCGCTGCTGCTCTGCTGGTACCGTTTGTCTTA
>CAZNRF010000001.1:12791-16711 GCA_964575075.1 uncultured Spirochaeta sp.
GTTCTGGGAGCGCTCTTTAACATCACCGCTGCAGTTCTTGCACCGCTGCGCGTCTATGATATGTGGCTGGTTGCCGACTTCGCGCCGGCTCCAAGTGAAGAAGCAGCCGACGAGTAGCGGGAGCCGCTGAGAACGAAGCCTAAAAGGAGGGGACCCGGATTCGATCGCGGGCCTCTTCTTCTACGCGGCTTCGTGCTTCCTCAGCGCGGCGTTCGGCCTCTTCCCGGGCTTGCGCCTCCGCCTCCGCCGCTCTTCGTTCCGCTTCGGCCCGGGCCTGCGCTTCGATTTCCGCGGCGCGACGCTCCGCCTCAGCTCGCAGCTCAGCTTCAAGCTCGTCCCGCAGCGATGTGAGGCGGGTCTCGATCGCGTCTCGCTGCTCTCGAGCCGCATCACGATACGTCTCCGCTCGCAGGAGTTCTTCCCGTGATCGGTCTGAGAGCGCTTCCAGTTCCGCGATCTGATCCCGATACGGTCCCAGCTGCGCCTCCACCAGTGCATCGAGCTCTTCCTGAAGCCGAGCCTCCACCTGGGTGCGTACCTCCGCCACCAGCTGGTTTACCCGCGCCCGCAGCGCATCTACCAGCGACGTTTCCCCGGAGAACTCCGTGATTCGCCCCTCGGTGATCTCGTAGCCCAGATCGGCGGTTACCCGGCGGTCGGCGTTGAGTACGTCGGCTACGATCCGTGCGGTACGGGGAGCATCGCTATCGGTGGTAACCGCCATATCCTCCACGGTGATTCCCATCGTTCCCGAGAGCACGCCGGCTCGGCTGATCGACCCCGATCCTCCCACGGCCGCCGTGCCGCCGAGGTCCGCAAACCCCACCTCTCGCGCTTCCGCGGGGAGGGCCGGCGCGATATCTTCCACCGCTACGCGGTAGCGCGCCCGGTCCTCGGCACTGCTACGCATATCGATCGTTCCATCCACCTGGAACGCGCCGCGGTGAAATCCTATAGCCGAGGGGTGTTCTACGCGGTCCGGATGGGAGGAGATTTCCTCCAGGCGAACCTCAATCGGTATGCTTCCATCGGTTCCGGAGGCGGCTGCCTTTTGCAGGTAAAACCGGGGATACTCCACCGAGGCAAACACCACGTCTACACCACCGCGCCCCGGTCCGCGGGATTCGTCTGCCCCTGCGGCGTGGGCCCGCTGGATCGACTGCACCTTGTCCAGGACCAGCATCCCCCGGTCGTAGGTGGTGCCGAGGAAACTCCGCACAAACGTCTCCGCCGTGGCCAGGGCGAAATCGCGCGGATCTACCTCAAAGGAAGGAATTCGGTCCCGCAGGGATTGCATATCCGAGGCGACCGCGGTTCGCACCCGATCTCCGGCACCCTGCACGCCGGCGATATCAGCCTGAAGGCGGGAGTAGGATTGCTCCACCGTGTCATACAGCGCTTCCACCTCTTCCACGGTGGTGGTGGCATCGTTATATACGGTACGGATCGCCTCTACCGACCGGAGCTCCCGGGGATCAGTGGTGGAAAGCTCTTCCGCCTGTCGGCGGATACGCTCTACCTGCGCGGCGGTTGCATCGAGGCGCGTCTGCCAGAACTCGCGTGTTTCCAGCGCCTCTTGTGTGAGCGCCTCTATTTCCCGGCGTGATTCGAGCTCATCATAGATCTCAGCGAGGATCTCCTCAGGATCGATATCGGTACCCAACCCCCCGAACGTCTCCGCCGCAGCACGCTCGGCGCGAACCCCGGCGTCATCGAGCGCGCCACCAAGTGCGGACGAACTCTCATCTGCCGAAACGTCCACCGGGTCCGCCGGATAGAGCTCCCCCGGAGTTTCCCGTTCCGTTCCAAAGGCGATACCGGTCGCGGTCATCTCCTCGATCACCACGTTGCCTTTGAGCAGTTCTCCCGTGTTGAGGGAAAACTGCGTCGCTCCCAGTTCAAAGAGGTTGCGGGTAGGGTCGTCGGCGTCGGTAATCATCAGGCTCGCGAGAGAGGCCCGGCCCTGGAGGGGACGAAACTGAAAGCGCTCGATGTCGCTCTGCGCCTCAAAGGTGGTGGTGAGAAACCCTTCCGCCGCCTCCTCGAGAAGGCGATCCTTGAACAGTATCGTAAACAGGGCCGCTCCCCCGATGATCAGGGCCACCACCGCGAGGCGGCCCATTTTGAGCATGCCACGATTCTTGCGGATCTCTTTGAGGATCCGCGCCAGCCGGAGCCGATCGTCATCGGAAATATTTTCCGGCAGTTGATACGTGCCGTCAGGTTGTTCCTTGAAGATGCCCTCCACGAACGCGCGGTCACGGTCCAGGTGGATGCGCTTGACGATCTGCTTCCGGAACTTCTTTGGCCCAAGCGGTTTGGTATAGCGCATGAGGTACACCTCAGCTCACCACGGAGTAGACGTTCTGAAACCGTTTGGTGAGCGAAATGAGACGGGACACGCCGGGAATCCGGTGTATAGCCTTGACCATTCTGCTTTCCGCGAGTCGGGGATGGATGCTGCGCCGATACACCCGCACGAGGACACGAGCGATGAGAAAGACCGGTATCCAGAGCGCGGCTCCCGCCATGAATGCCCCCATGACCACGGTGTTGTTGAACCGGCTAAACGGCACCACCGGGATGTTGTAGAGGGTGGTAAAGAATCCTTCCAGTGCCTCCGCGGTGAGTATTGCCGACCCGATGAGATGCAGCTGCCCGTCGGCGAGAGCCGCTACGGGCGAGAGCACCGCCAGAATGAGAAGCTCAATCGCAAGATTCAGTTTCAGAAAAACGGTGATTACAAACAGGGTGACCCACAGCAGATTTGCTGCCGGGAGCAGGGCCAGCCACACTCCCATCGCAATTCCCGCCGCAATTTCCCCAGGGCGGCGATTGGCGTTGAGGCTTGCGATAAGTCGGGCGATCCAGGTAATGATCATCCCTTTCTCCTTCCGCTGGTGTAGTGCTGTTGCATGTACGCCACCGTTTCATCGTCGGCGGCCACGAAAACAAGACCGGTGCTCTTCCAGAGCCGATGGTTTGCCGCATCGAGCACCCAGTTCTGCCGATTGACCTCGAGGGTGAGGGGCCGTCCGTCTTCAAAGACCGCGCGATGTCCCAGGCGATGGAGAATGGGGAGGGCACCGGCGAGATCCCAGAGCTTTATTCGCGCGACATAGCAGATATAGCTGCCGCGAAGCAGTTTTGCGATTGAATACACCGCGCTTCCGTTCGACTGAATCGGATTGCGCCCGCTGAAGTGTCCGCTGTGAACGATCTCCTGGGGCAGGCTGATCATACCACTGCTGGCGTAGCCGCGGGACTCTTGAGGAAGCGCGGTAAGCGACTCGAATTCCCAGTACTCGGGGTTGCGCGCGCCGCGGTGGAAGAGTACGTCATCACCGGAGGTGATAAACATCTCGCCGGTGCGGGGCAAAAAGAGCGCCCCTTCGGTGAGTGTCCCCCGCTCCATGAGCCCGAGGGAAATCCCCCAGGTGGGAAGATGGTTGGCGTACGGGGCGGTTCCGTCGATTGGATCGACAATCCAGGTCGTGCCGGCCAGCGCCTCGTCGATCGCGGTCTGGGTCCACCCATCAGCGCTTTCCTCGCCGATGAGAATCGCCCCATCCTTCTCCAATTGCGCCCGGAGGTACTCCTCTACGGCGCGATCCGCGGGAGTTACGAGAGAGTAATCACTTTTGTGCTCGGAAGTTGTTGATTCAAAATAGGAAAGCGCGATCCTTCCAGCCTCGAGAAGCAATGTCCGGATCTGAGAAACGTCCCACTCGTTCATTGCCGCATTGTGGAGTGTTCTGAGAGCCTTTGGCAAGGCACGGCTCCAGTGCTACCATATCACCGTGAACAGCGACACGGAGATCGACGGCTATCACGATATTCACCACAACATGCGCTTCTGGATGACGACGCTAACCGAGTGTGTCATCCGCGAACGGGCGAGCGAGGGCGCCTCGCAGGGC
>CAZNRF010000001.1:16811-38073 GCA_964575075.1 uncultured Spirochaeta sp.
CCAGGGCGCCGCGCCGGGGCAGAGCGCTCCGCAGGCCCAGAGCGTCGCCCAGGGCGCCGTGGTATACGACATCGGCGCCAACGATGGGGAGCTGACGCTCCCGGTAGCCGGGCGGCAGCTCTCTACTGCTGAATCCGCGCCGGCGGTGCAGGTTGTGGCGTTTGAGCCGCAGCCGGCGGCACGGGCGCGGCTTATGGCGCGGGCGATGGAGCGGGGCGTAACGGTGGCGCTGTGGGGTGAAGCCGAGGTGACGGCCGTTCCCGTAGCCCTGGGGGATCGGGATGATATGATTGAGCTTGAAGTCTACAGTGATGACACCTTTTCCTCCCTGCACGCGCGCCCGCCGGAGGAGCTGGAGCGGTACCACCTCGAGGTGGTGGAGTCGGTGCACGTTCGCATGCGTCGCCTGGACGACTTGGTCTCCCAGGAGATCGTATCCCCACCTGATGTCGTAAAGATCGATGTGGAAGGCGCGGAGCGAGCGGTGCTGGCCGGAGCGCGCCGGACGTTGTCCCGGTACCATCCGCCGGTACTGGTAGAGTTTTCCTGCCCCAACAGCACCAACGCCGGGTACAACCGCATGACTATTATTGAAGAGCTGAAGGCCGCCGGATACGACCGCCTGGCGGGACTCTTTCGAAACGAAGACCCGGCGCTGTATACCGAGGATGCCTTCGATGATTGCCGCATCTGGAACGTTTTGGCGGTGCATTCCGCCCACTCCCCGGAGGTTTGCGCGGTCATGGACCAATATCATACTCCCTGGAGAGGTTCGAAATGAGCACGAACACCCAACCTGTGAATATGTATCCGAAAATCAGCATTGTTGTGCCCACCCTGAATGAGCGAAAGCTCCTGCCGGTGCTGATCGAGAGCATTCACCGGCAGAATTTTACCGAATACGAGGTGATTGTCGCAGACGCCGGTTCCGATGACGGTACGCCCGAGTATGCCGAGGAGCAGGGGTGCCGCGTAGTGCAGGGAGGCATGCCTGCCCGGGGCCGGAATGCAGGGGCCGCCGCCGCCCGAGGTGAGTTTCTGTTTTTCTTAGACTCGGATGTTCGGCTCCCAACAGACTTCCTCGCCAACGCCTGGGAGGAAATCGAGCGAAAGTTTGTAGACCTTGCCACCTGCGAGGCGCGGCCGATCACCGACGTGGCGTTCGATAAACTGCTCTTCAATTTTGCCTCTACGGTAACGCGGCTCACGGTACGCACCCAACCGCGGGCCACGGGGTTTTGCATTCTCGTAAGCAAGCGGCTATTTCGACGGGTAGGGGGATTCGACGAGACGATTACCCTCGGTGAGGACCATGCGTTCAGCAAGGCGGCAGCCGAGTTTCGGCGCTTGGAGTTTCTCACCAGTACCTACGTGGAGGTCAGCGTTCGCCGGCTCGAAAAAGAGGGGCGTGTGGGGTATCTCCTGAAAGCGATCCATTCCGATATCCACCGGCGGCTCATCGGGGAGATCCGGAACAACTCGATTGAGTACGACTTTGCCCACTACGACGAAAACGATCCGGACCAGGCGAATCAGAACTTCGTAGCGCGTCTGGACCGCTGGCTCCTCCAGGCGGATGAAGGATTACGGAACCTGGTAGAGTCCACTCGAGATCTTCCCTCACCAAACGATCCCGATCAGGAGCTGGGGGAGCGTCTGGAAGAACAGTTTGAGCAGCTCAGGCGGGGTCTTCGGTCTCGTCTGAGGCCGCGGAAGGATCAATCGGACCCGCCGAATCGGTCGAACCGGGAAGCGTAAGCGCGTCGGTGGCGGCAGTGATATCCTCGATTTGAGAGCGATTGAGATCGCTGACGGAGGAGATATTCGCCAGCGCTCCCGCGATCGTCTCCATCCCGGCAGCGATGTTTCGCATCGCGTCGCGGGATTGCTGGCTAATCTCATTCACGTTGCGGATCGCCTCGAGCATCTGATCGTTGCCGGCTTTCATCTCACTGGAGCCCCCATGCACCGAACTGGTCATTTCCCGCATCTGTGACAGCGCCTGTAGGATCTCTGATCCCCCGGTTCGTTGTTCTTCCATGGCGCTGAAGATCTCTTCAAATACGGTTTGCACATCGGCCAGGGCGGTCTGGATCTCCCCGAAGCTTTGACTGCTGGTACTGCTCCCCTCAACGAGGCGGGTGATGAGGCGTTGCATCGACGTAAGGTCTTTCTTTACCTGATTGGACTGGGTGCTGGTAGTCTCGGCGAGCTTGCGGATTTCATCAGCGACCACGGCAAATCCTCGTCCCGCCTCTCCGGCGTGGGCCGCCTCGATGGCGGCGTTCATGGCCAGGAGGTTGGTCTGGCCGGCGACGCCGGCGATGAGCTGGTTGGCTTCCTGGAGACTCTTCCCGGCGGTGGACATCTCCGTTACCAGCGTCTCCTGCTGATCCAGTGAGGACCGTCCGGCATCCGCGGCGCCGCTGAGCGACTGGAGCTGATCCTTGGCTCGGGTGGAGACGTTGGAGATGCTCTCAATGGAGGAGATCATCTCTTCGATCGATGCCGAGGATTGTTCGATCACCGCCGACTGTTGCTGGACACTTCCGTCGAGAGATTCGATGTTGCGGGCCATCTCCTCGATGATCGCGGAGGTCTCGGTTACATTGGCGACGAGGTCATCGTTTTGCTCCCGGGAGGTATCCACAATCGTGTTAATCTCTTGTACTGCTCGCGCCGTCTCATCCGAGCTCCGCGCCAGCTGTTGACCGGTATCGGTGAGCACGCCCACCCGTTCGACGACTGTTGCCACCACCAGACCAAGCTGTTCAATGGCAGTGTTGAGATTTGCTCCCAATTCCGCCACCTCATCCGTGCCGCGTGCGGCTACAGTGGTGGTGAAATCGCCGCGAGCCAGGGCGGCACTGGTATCCATGACACGGCGTACCCGGGAGACGATGTTACGCGAGAACGTGATCGCCAGAACCAAGCCCACCAATAGACTCGCGATCGTAGCGATTGCCAAGGTGAGGATACCGACCCGGGCGGTTTGTTCCATTCTGCTCCGCTGGTCTACCAGTTGTTGGGTGATCGCCTGCTCTGCCAGTACGGCGGCCTCGATATACGCGCGGCGGGCGTTGCGAAAACTGCCTTCCATCGCGGTACTGAACTCGCCGAAGCGCTCGAGAGAATCCATCTGCTGCTGTGCCAGGGATCGCATCGTTTCCACATAGCCGGCCATCAGCTGCACCGGCTGACGAACTTCATCACTGGGGGTAGGCGGGACCGTCTGGTTGAGAACCGTCTCCCCTCCTTCGAGGATGGCGCGCATGGACTGAGCTCCCTGATCGAGGTATTCCTCGACCCGTTCGATTTCACTCTCCCGCAACACACCGGCGCCGATACTGGTGAGCGTCAGATTCGCCTGGATCGCAAAGTTCTGAGATCGTTGAATCGCGTAGAGGTGCGGGGTGGAGACGTTTGCTACCTGGAGCGCCGCCCGATTGAGTACCGTAATCTGCCAGACGCCGATTCCGCCGGCTATGATAATGATCGCTGCCAAGCTCTGGAATGCGATCATCAGTCGTGTTCGTAAACGCATGGTTCTCTGACCTCCGTTTCTTTGGTACGTGATTTATGTCGGAGATTTTTTG
Source organism: uncultured Spirochaeta sp. (assembly GCA_964575075.1). Taxonomy (GTDB): domain Bacteria; phylum Spirochaetota; class Spirochaetia; order DSM-27196; family Alkalispirochaetaceae; genus Alkalispirochaeta. Next base: position 20,408 of record CAZNRF010000001.1, read on the forward strand.
AATAGATCGGCAGCAGCCGGCCGGACAATTTGATAAGCCTGAGTAGGATACGCCAACCTGCGTGCCCTGTCCACCGTGAATGATGAACATCCTTGCCTCAGACCGCTCCAGCCGGGTACGCTTCCGGCGTGATACTCCAGTTGTTGCACACCGTCGGTTACCTCACGCTCCTGGCGGGAACGGGGTACGTGATCTTTCGCCATCCCTGGATGCAGCATCATCTTTTTCTCAAATACCTGGTGCTGATACTGTCGATTCTGTTCCCCTTCTACTTCGTGGTGCGGGTTCCTACCGGTTGGGCCAGCGCCAGGGCGTTAGGGTGGCCATTGCTGGTCACGCTCTTTCTGTTGTGCCTCGTGATGATGGCGTTTCAAGGGTGGCTGGGCCAGATGATCGCTCGTCGTCGGTGGGCTCACGTCTCACAACCGACCAGCTACGTACTTATCGCTGCGATCCACAACGCCGGCTTCGTACCGCTGCCGATCCTGGAGCGCCTGGCGCCGGAGGGCGTACTCCTGGGGATGTTCTTCTATCTTCTGGCGTTTAATCTGGCGTTTTGGGCGCTGGCGGTGCCGATCATTCGGACGGGCCACATGGATTTACGACGCATCACGTTTCGGTTGAATCCGCCGCTGCTCGGAATGGGGACCGGGTTTGTGCTGGCGATTACCGGGGCGTACCGCGCGGTGCCGGCGCCGGTTCTGGACTGGGGGGTGCGGATCGGTGAGTTGGCGCTGGACGGTGCCCTGGTAGCCTTGGGAGGAGCCCTCGCCAGTATTCGCGAACCGATGCGGTTTCGCCGGGAGCACTGGATCTTCGCCGGCTGGCGGATGGTGCTGTACCCCGCCGCAATGCTGCTGGTTGTGGCGCTGCCATGGCCCGGCCTGGACGGTCCGCTGGGGTGGGGATTGCGGATGATGCTGGTGCTGCAGGCAACGACGCCGCCGGCTACGCAGACCCTCGTGGTGACCCGTGCCATGGGTACTACCGACCAGCTCCACTACACCGGCGGGATGATTCTGTTTAGTTATCTCCTGTCGTTGGTAACGATTCCTCTGTTTGTTGGGCTGGCGGTGGCGTGGTTTGCGTAATCGAGGGGTGAGTCTTCGACTATTCATGTTCACCGTCATGCTCGCCTGCGCTAGGTCCGCTGCGGCGCCTGCTGACGAGCACAATGAGCCTGACGAGCACGGCACCGGGCAGATTCCTACGATCGATCTGCGGAATCATGATTTCCCGCGGGACGGGCTGGCGCGGCTTGACGGCGAGTGGGCGATCTACTGGGAAGCGCTGATAGACCCGCTCAACGTAAGGCGAGCCGATTCACCCGAGCGGTTTCCCATGCCCGGCCTGTGGAACTCTTATGAGTTGAACGGCGAGCGCCTTGGGGGTACCGGATACGCAAGCCTCGTGGTGCGCGTCCTTCTTCCGCCGGAACTGGAGCGCGGCGCTCTGCGGGTGCCACCGGCGTCAACCTCCTATCGGCTGTGGGTAAATGGAGAGGAAGTTGCCGCCGCCGGTATGCCCGGTACCACGGCGGAGACGACCACCCCGGCTCGGATGGTGCGCAGTCCCGTCTTCGAGACGGACAGCGACAGTCTGCTTGTGCTGCTGCATGTGGCCAATTTTGACCACCGGGTGGGGGGCATGTGGCAACCGGTCTGGATCGGCGCGGCGGAGGAGGTTGCGGCGTACGACATTATCGATATCAGCTACGATCTGTTGCTGCTGGGAATCTGCCTGGCGTTTGCGGCGTACAATCTGCTGATCTATCTGGTGAGTAGCCGCCGGGCGAGGGCGCCGCTTCTATTCGCACTGTTTTTTCTCTCCGTTAGTGTGCGGATACCCACGTTGGGAGCGGTTCTCGCCACTCGGGCGGTGCCTGGGATTCCCTGGCACCTCCTGATATTCATTGAGTATATGACGGGACACCTGATTATCGCGTTCTTCTGCAGTGCCCTGCAGCTTTCCTATCCCCGGATTCTGGGAAGAACCTTCCGTCTTGTGGTGATTGGGTTAATGAGTGGGTTTTCCATCTACCTGATCGTCGCCGGGGTTACGCGCTACTCGCTGATCATCCATGCCTTCATTGGTGTGGTGGTGACCGTGCTGGCGTACGCGGCTCTGCGGATGGGTACTGCGATCGCGCGGGGGCAAAAACAGGCGCGCTTCGGATTGTTGGGGGTGCTTGTTGTTATCGGCATCGTCGTGAGTGAATGGGCGCACTTCTCCGGATTGGTGCTCTCCCGCGACGGTACCCCCGTTGGGTTTCTCCTGGGGGCGCTGTCGGCGCCACCGGAGGCGCGGGTGGTAACTCATCTGGCGATTACTTCGGGAGCGTTGCTCCTGGTTCTTGCCGCAGCCAGTTTACTTCTGCACAGGATTTCAGAAGGGCTGTTCGGGTCGGCCGCCCGAGAGGCCGCGGTAGCGATACCAGGTGCCGATTCAGAAGCCGATCCGGGAGCTGCGCCGGTTCCGGCGTCGCCGGAGGAGCCGACTCCTCCCGCAGACCCCGCAGGAGACCGGCACGAAACCTTCCGGAGCCGCTTCGGCCTGACCGTCCGCGAGGCGGAGATTGCGTTTCACGCAGCACACGGACTGAGCAACAAAGAGATCGCCGCAGTACTAACAATCTCTGAAGCCACGGTGCGCACACACATCTACCGCATCTTCAAAAAAACAGCCTCCCAGAACCGCACCGAACTCAGCAGGTCGTATTTCACCGACGGATAGGCCCACAAAATACGAAAGATTACGTACATACTCAGGTTCATAAGTACGCTAAGTTTCGAAAGGTATGAAAAACTGCAGCGTCTGGCGCCGAATTACCGTGTTCGCGTTATCCCTCGCGCTCGTGATACTACTACCGGCTATCACGTTCGGACAGGACGGGACGCGCCCGCAGTCGGTGGTGGTGATTCCCGCGGCCAATCGGAGTGGGCAAGCCTCACTCGATTCAGTTGGCTCTACCGCTTCACAGACGATCGAATCGTCCCTATTGATGCTTGACGGTTTTACCGTGCGACAGGTGCCAAACGAGGAGATACCTCCGGCGGTGGTTGCCGGCGATCCGGCGGCACTGGCGCAGTTTGCTCAGACGAAATCCGCTGACTACGTGATGTTCGGTTCGGTGTCACAAGACGCGGAAGACCGGATTGTGATCGAAATGGCAGTCTGGGATCAAAGCAGCGATTCGGTTGCCCTCCAGGCGCGAGAGGCCGCTTCCTCACTGTTTGATACCTTCAACGTTGCCGACGAGCTCGCGATCCGCTTTCTCTCCGCCTTCAGCGGGCGGCGCATCGCCTTTGGTTCGATTCAGCTGGAGCCCGGGGGTTGGGATGACGGCTCCTACACCGTGTTCGTGGACGGGATGGAGATAGCCGTCGATACGCCGGTGGTATCACCGGTGCTCATCGGTGACCGTACGCTGGAGGTGAAAGCGAATAACGGCCCCGAGGCAGGGGCCATCCTGGTGAGGGACGTGGTTACGGTACGCGAGGCCGAACCGACGACGGTTGCGTTCCGTTTTCCCGATCCCCGGATAGACCAACCAGGCGAGGAGAGCCCGCCGGGAGTCGCTCCGGGGGAACCCGAGGTGACCCACGGGGGTGAGCTTCCGCGTATGCTCACCCTGCGGCTTCAAAGCGGTGGTGGGTTTCTCGGTGCCGGCGGCCTTGATTTCTATCCCGGACGAGGGATCGTCCGCACCGGGCTGGTGGCGGGTGCCGCATTCAGCGCGGAAGCGCCGATACCGGCCGTATCGGTTTCCGCAGCGGTCGAGCCGACGATCGGCCGCATCGTCCTGCCGATCGGTCTCTCTTCCTATGTGACCGCCAATGCTGAGGCGGTTACGGCAGCCGTTGGGGGCTCGGTGGGCCTGGCGATACGGTTCAACCGGGTCCTGCATGAACTCTTTCTGGACAACGTTATCTATTTCAATTCCTATCCCACCGCCGGTCTGCCCCTCGTCTACATGCCGGTGATCGGAGTGCGCTTATGAAGATGGTTCGTCGGGTTGCTGGTACGGTGTTGGTTTTGTGTTTGCTGGGCGCGCTGGCCGGATGCGATTTCCTCGTGGCCCCGGCACCCTTCGGCGCACCTTCAGACAGTCTGGATGACGGAGACGCAAACAGCCCGGCCGCGCCGGACGAACCGACGACGGACGCAGACGCACACGTAGACGCAGACGCAGACGCAGACGCAGATGATGACTCCGAGGGAAACGATGACGCCGACGAGGCAGTCAATGCGGAACCTGGGCTCACCATATCTCCAACCACCATGAGCGTCGCAGAGGGAGGATCTGATAGTACCTACACGGTGGTTCTCGATACCGAACCCACCGCCGATGTGGAAATTTCGATCTCATCCGGCGGCCAGGTTACCACCGATGTCGGTGCGCTTACCTTTACCTCGGCCGATTGGGAGGCCCCTCAGACGGTGACGGTCACTGCGGTAGATGACGGGGATGTGGAAGGCAATCACAGTGATACCGTGACTCACAGCGTTACCAGCTCGGACGGGAATTACGACGGCATCAGCGCCGAGAGCGTAGCCGTGTCTATCGTTGATAACGATGCCCCCGGCGTTTCGGTCTCGCCGATCAGCATCCCAGTTACCGAGGGAGGCGGCCCCAGCTCGTACTCGGTAGTTCTCACGACACAACCGACTGCGGACGTCGAGATATCCGTTACCGTAACCAATGGCGAAGCAACCGCCACACCGGCGACGCTCACCTTTACCACCGCCGACTGGGACACCGCCCAGGCGGTAACCGTTGCCGCGGTGGATGACGTGACTGCTGAAGGTCCTCACAACGACACAATTACTCATGCGGCTGCCAGCGGGGACGGCGGCTACGACGGTATCGCGATCTCCGACGTATCGGTGAGCATCACCGACAACGAGTTCACCGTAACCTACAACGCAAACGGTGCGAGTTCCGGAACACCACCCATTGATCCGAACACGTATACTGTCGGTAACGCCGTGACGGTGGAGTCGGAATCCGACCTGTTTGGTCCATTGATCCAAGACGGAATAACGCAACGCTTCACCGGTTGGAATACTGAATCAAACGGAAGCGGTACGACATACGCCCCAGGGGATACACCGACACCATCCAGCACTGTCACGCTATATGCGCAGTGGACAACCGATGGCAGTGTGGTTGGCAAGGTGGGACCGGCAGGGGGACTCGTGTTCTACGACGACAACGGGACCAATTTTCTGCCAACAGGCCGTTATCTGGAGGCGGCTCCGGTCTCAACCGAGTGGGGTACGGCGCCTTGGAGTGATAACACTAGTGCCACGCTTGCACCGGCGACAGGAATCGGATCAGGTGCGGCCAATACAACGGATATCATTGCGGGGTCGGTGACGACACCGTATGCAGCTGAACAAGCGAATGCACTGACCCATGGCGGGTTCTCCGACTGGTTCCTCCCGTCAAGAGACGAGCTTGATCTCATGTATGTCGAATTGCATCTCAACGCCCTCGGCAGTTTTGATGGGTCAGCACGGTATTGGAGTTCGTCTGATTCTAACTTCACCCAAGCTTGGGCACATAACTTCAGTACCGGGACTCAAGAAGAGCCCTCCAAGACCGGGTTTTTCCGGGGTCGGGCGATTCGGTCCTTTGGACCGTGAGTGACGCATTCAGCCTCTGATCTCTCAGGGCTTGCACGATTGTCTATGCAGGCGCCGTACAAGTTCTTCCACGCTCAAAGACGAGTTCGGCAATCTGTTCAAGTGCTGAGGTGTTGGTGCCACCCGCCCCTAAACTTCATCGCCACCGCACAACCGACCAGCCCGCCCGGCGCGCCGCCACCCGCAGCACCGAATCGGGATTGACCGGCACCGGTGTGCCTACCAGCTCAAAACTCGGCATATCGTGGAAGCTGTCGGAATAGAAGGCGCACTCCTCGGCGCGGAGCCCCTCCGTGGCCAGATACTCGGCAAGACGCCGCGCCTTCTCCTCAGCGTAACACGGCCCGCCGATGATCCATCCCGTGGCACGGTCGCCGGCAAACTCGAGCTCCGAGGAGAGCACCGCATCCACTTCCAGCGCCTCCGCCAGCGGCGCCAGGATCACATCGAAGCTGGTGCTGAGCAGTACCGTCCGGTGCCCCCGGGTCCGGCACGCCCGCAGGTGCTCCCGGGCCGCAGGAAACAGATCATCCGCGATAAAATCCCGCCACGCCGCGGCGGCGATCTCCCGCAGCCGCTCTCGGCTCATGCCGTTGATTACCTGAATCTCCCGGGTGATGTCGGCGAGCTTGAGTGAGCCCAGGCGGTAGCGCAGGTAAAACCACGGCATGGTGAGAAAATCCCGAACGTGAAACGCCCCCAGGCGAATCCCCGCCTGGGCAAACCGCCGCCCCGTGGAGTGGCGCGTCAGGGTGTGATCCACGTCAAAGACGTGAACCGTGGCCCGCTCCAGGCACTCCTCCAGGTAGCTCATCTGGCGGTGTCCTGAGGCTGCACACTCCCCGGTGCCACCTGCGCCAGGTGCGCAAAGAACTCAGGGTACGTTACCGCCGCCGCACCGGCGTCCTCGATCGCTACCGGACCGGAGGCACCCAGCGCCGCCACCGCCATCGCCATCGCCACCCGGTGATCTCCGTGGCTCGAGACGGTGCCGCCCGGGAGGGTGGACTCAGCGGGATACACCACCAGCCCATCCGTCAGCTCTTCCACCCGCGCGCCCAATCGGCCCAGCTCCGCGGCCATCACCGCGATGCGGTCCGTCTCCTTCTCCCGCGCCTGGGGCACATTCACGAGCTCCACCGGCGCCGGAGCAAAACAGCCCACCACCGCCAGCGCCGGGAGCGCATCGGGCATCGCGTTGAGATCAAACCGGCCGCCGGAGGTAACAGGTCCGCTCACCCGCACCACATCCGCTTCCTGCTCCACGGAGCATCCCAGCTCCCGCAGGATCTCCAGCACCTGCCGGTCGCCCTGCACGTCGTCGGGCGCCAGCCCGCGCACTTCCACCGATCCGCCGGTGACCGCCGCCGCACAAAACCAGAAGGTGGCCGAGCTGTAGTCTCCCGGCAGCGCCCGCTCAAAGGGCCGATAGCGCTGCCCCGCTCTCACCCCGAAGAACTCGTAGCCCTGGCGGGAGTACTCGATGCCCTGCCGGTCCAGCCACCAACACGTCATATCCACATACGGCCGTTCGTAGAGCAGACGAATATCGAACCCAGTGGTTACGCCGGTGCTGCTCTCGCTCATCGGGGCCGGAATCAACGGGGCCATGAGGAGGAGGGCGCTCAGATACTGGCTGGTGGGGCTCTCCACCGCCACGGTCCGGCCCGCCTGCGGGGGGCCGGTCACGCAGTAAGGGGCGTACCCGGCGCCCCGGGCGCCCTCGGGATCCCCAGCGGGGGGAGTCACCGTCGCACCCAGCTCACGCAGCGCGTCGTGGAGGAGCGCCGCACTCCGCCGCCGGATCGACTCGTCGCCGTCAAAGCAGATGCCCCCCGGGCGCAGCGCCGCCAGCCCGGTGAGAAGGTACAGCGTGGTGCCGCTGTTGCCCACGTCGATATGGGCCGCCGGATGGCCGGCGCCGCCGCCGAGGATACCGCCGGCGGGAGGAATCACCTCCACCGCCAGCCCGCCGGCCGCACCCCGTTCGGGGGAGACATTCACGGTGGCGCCGAGGGTGCGGATCGCGGCGATGCAGCTGGCGGCATCGGCGCTGTCGAGGACATTCTCAATGCGGCTGGTACCGTCCGCGCAGGCGGCGATGAGGAGCGCGCGAATCGTGTGCGATTTGGAGGACGGCACGGTAATGGTACCGTGCGCGCGAGCGGGGGCTACGGTGAGTGACGGCGGTGTGGTATTATGACTAATCTGGGTATCCCTCCCCGCCGACCATACTACCAGGAGGCCGCCGTTTTGAGAATAAACTACCTGCAACGCTGGGCGTTCGTCATAATCCTCTTCCTCGTTACCGCCGGTGCCGTTTCCGCCCAGACCGTCTTTCGAAATCCCGACTATGACTACGTGGTGGATATTCCCGCCGGGTGGCAGCTGATCGATGGCTCGCAGACGGAGCTGGTGAGTTTTTCCGACCCCGAAAGCGTCGCGGTATTTCAGATCATGGCGTTTTCCACCGACCGCTTTGTGACGGTGGATGAGCTCGATGAGTATGTGCGGCAACAGTTTTCGATGGATGGTGACAGGGTATCGTTTCGCTACCTGGACCAGCCGGCGATTTTTGCCGATTACGAGTTTTCCACGGGGGGATTTACCGCCCGGGGATATATGACTTTTATCAACGGGGACGAACACGATTTTGCGGTCATGACCTATATTCCGGAGGAGTACTACGAGGAGTACCACGATCTGGCGTTGTCGGCGGTGGACAGCTTTTCCATGGATGTGACCACCCGCAACACCCGGGGACCGGTGAGTCAGTTCTTTGCCGAGGAGGCTGAGGCGGAAGCGGCGTCCGGGAGGGGCGACGCGGCGGTGCTCACCCTTCCCGAGGGCGGCGAGTTTGAGCTCCCCCCGGCGATCAGCGATGAGGCGGTGCAGGAGTCCCACCAGGTGCTGATTGAGCGGGAGGCGCGTGTGCTCAGTGAGTACGCCCCCACGGAGGGCGCCTTTCCCCGGCCGGATCCGGATACCCCGCAGGAGTGGGTCACCGCCTGGCGTCGGTACTTCCGCATGGTGTACCGCGATAGCTTCTCGCGCCTGGAACCGGTATCGGAGGCGATTTTTCAGGATCTGGCCGCCGCGGGAGTCGCGCGGGAGGAGATGCCGGCGCGGATACTGGAGTGGTTGCAGGGGGCGGAGTACCAGCGGACCGGCTCACTGAGTGATCTCCTCAACGCGTCGGCATGCCTGGTACAGTTTGCCGGGGACTGCGACAGCCTGGGAATCACGTACGCCATCATCCTGCACCATCTGGGGTTTGACGCGATTCTCATGGCCAGCGTGGAGTATTCCCACGCGATGGTGGGAGTGGATGTGCCCGGGGAGGGCGCGCGCTTTCCCTTTGAGGGCCGGGAGTGGCTTGTAGCGGAGCTCACCGATGAGGTGGACATCGGACAAATCGATCAGACCATGAGCGATATCGGCGGGTGGATCGGGGTGAAGCTCGATCCGACGGTTCAGTGGTGAGGCGGCGCTCATCCGCGGTCAAACATTTCTCCCAGGTCGACCCCTATGTGCGGCATCTTACCGGCGGTGATGGTGTCGGCCCCGCCAAAGGCTCCAACGCGCTGAAACGCTCCGGTCGCATCCAGCCGGTACACTTCTACTACCCGTTCGTCAGGGTCTACGATCCAATACTCCCCCACACCGGCGTCACGGTAGAGATCGAACTTGCGCCCCGGGACGCATGGTCGAGCAGGAAGCGGGCTTCCGACCAGACGCGGTCGTGGAACCCACTGTCAGGTGAGACGATCTCTATCACCAGGTCCGGTGCGCCGGTCATCCCGTGCTCGGTGAGCTTTTTGGGATCACACACGACGGTCAAGTCCGGTTGCACCACCGTGGGGCGGTGGTCTTCCGTGTCGGGGGAGAGCTTAACATCAAAGGGGGCGGGATAGACTTCACACGGCTCACCGCGGAGGGCATTGGCCAATTGACGATTGATTTCACTGACCATCCGTTGATGCTCTCGCCGTGGCGCCGGACTCATCGCGTATGGCGTGCCATCGATGAGTTCAACGCGCTCACCTTCCGGCCACGAAAGGTATTCTTCATAACTATACCAATCTGTATGTTCCGCCAGGCTCATACACCGAATGATAGTGTGCTCGTGCGCTGCTGCCAAGTGGATCTACCGGGCGGTCTCCCGATGTCTCAGGGGCGCGGTGCATATGAGCTCCACCCCCTTTTGTGTTCCCCAACCTCCCTGAGCTATACTTCCCGGCATGAGTCGACGCAGCCCCGTGGTGGTCAAACGTGTCCGCCGGGACATTGCCTATTTCAACATTGTCTGGTCGCCGTTGCTGCCGGTCTCTCGGTGGGATATCAATGGCGCGGTGCCCTCCATGGCGGGCATCTGGGAGCTGTACTATCTGGAGCACGCCCGGGTCCCGCACCTTCTCAAGATGGGACGCGCCTGGTACGGGGGCTTGCGGAACGAGATCCGCACCGAGAGTGATCCGGATTTGCCGCAAAACGCTGCCCACCGGCGCCTGTTGGAAAGCGGAGACTGTTACTACCGCTACACGATCTGCGAGCAGGGGCAGGATCTAACCGACGTCTACTCCGTGCTTGTGTCACACCGCAACGTTGGGCAGCCGCCGGTAACCGCCTCCGGTCGATATTACGATGTCCGGATCCACGAACCGGATGAGATGGAGATCCACCGCAACCGGCGGCCCCACGAGGAGCGGACGCCGCCTCCCATGATGGGCAGTCGGGTGCCGAACATGTTTGACGTGGCGGAAGAGTGGAAGAAGTACGACGCCGAGCAGGCGGCTGAGCAGCAGGCGGCTGAGCAGGATCCACGGGATGCCCACCCTGGCGAGTAAAGCTCAATATATATACGAATAACGGGTGTTCAACCGGCTATTGACCGGTCAAAACCTCAAGAATATACTCGTTGAGTTATATTCTTAAAGAGGAGGTGCTATGCGACGCATAGTCAAGATGTGGTCTGTGACCACAGTGTGGATGCTCATTTCCCTTATTGCGGTGGGAAGTGTGTTTGCCGGTGGAGCCCAGGAGGTTGAGTCCGAGCTGGAGCGGGATACCCTCACGATCGGCCTCGGTGCCGAACCGGAGTCGCTGGACCCGGTTAACATGACGTCGGCTCCCGCCGCTACGGTTGGTGAGCACGTGGTTGAGCGATTGATTTACATGGAAGAGGACGGCACGCTGACGCCGATGCTCGCTACCGACTGGGAATCCAACGACGAGAGCACGGTCTGGACGTTCCAGATTCGTGAGGGCGTGGAGTTCCATGATGGAGAACCGCTGAACGCTGAGGCGGTGGCGGCTAACCTGCGCCGTTTTGTGGATCCCGATGTGGGCGCCGCGTATGCGTTCCTGCTGGGATCGGTGGAAGAGATCGAGGCGGTAGACGAGTATGAGCTGCAGCTTACGCTGGCGGAGCCGTTTGCCCCGATCCTCTCGCATCTGTCTCACAGCTTCATCGGGATCGTGAGTCCCGCGCAGCTCGAGGGACTCGGTCCGGAAGACACCTTTGAGGAGCCGATTGGAACGGGCCCGTACCGCATGACTGAATGGAGCCGCGGTGAGCAGATCGTGTTGGAAGTGAACGGCGACTACTGGGGTGGTGCTCCGGAGATCCCCAATCTCGTGTTTGATTTCATTCCTGAGAGTTCGGCGCTGATCGTCGCCCTCGAGACGGGTGAGGCTGATGCGATTATGCGCGTTCCTCCGCAGGAGGTTGAGCGGCTCGAGGCGGACCCCAATATCGAGGTGGTCAACCAGACGAGTGTGCGAACGATCTACATCGGGTTCAATAACGAGAAGGAGCCCTTTGATGATCCTCGGGTGCGTCAAGCGCTGAACTACGCCGTGGACAAAGAGGCGATCGTGAACGGGCTGTTTGATGGTGCTGCGGAAGCATCCGATGCACCGGTGGTTCCGGCGGTGTTTGGTCACACGTCGGTGGGCCCGTATGAATACGATCCTGACCGCGCCCGGGAACTTCTGGCGGAAGCGGGATTTGAAGATGGACTGGACATGACGCTTCACCATCCCACCGGTCGCTATCTCCTGGATGATACCGTGGCTGAAGCGGTGCAGGACATGCTGGCGGACGTGGGTGTGAACGCCACGCTGGAGACGCGAGAGTGGTCGAGCTACCTCGAGTTCACCAGTCAGCCACCGGATCAGGCTGAGTACGATGCGTTTATGCTTGGATGGGGAACGGTTACGCTGGACTCCGACTACGGCCTCTATGCGTTGCTTCACAGCCGTCAGTGGAACCCCAACGGTAACAACCGCGGATTCTACAGCAATGACCGGGTTGATGAGCTCCTCGACGAGGCGCGGGTCGAGACCGATCCGTCGGTACGGGAAGAGTTGTACGAAGAGGCGATTGAGCTGATTTGGGACGACGCTCCGTGGATTTTTCTGCACAACGAAGGACAGATCAACGCCAACCGCACCAACGTGGAAGGTTTGATCCACCACCCGCTTGAGAACCTCAGCGCGTGGGATGCATTCTTCGCCGACTGATTTTCGAGATGTATGATGGGACCGCCGCCCGCTGGGCGGCGGTCTTTTGTCTGTGACCAGTTCCGTCAGGGAGGTTTCCACCCGTGTATCAATATATCGTGCGACGCCTGCTCCTCACGATACCTGTAGTGTTCGGCGTTTCACTCATCGTGTTTTCCATAATCCGACTCCTTCCCGGTGACCCGGCGCGGGCTCTGGCCGGCGTCAACGCGTCCCCGGAGTATATTCAGCAGGTGCGGGACCGGTATGGTCTGGATGATCCGATCCATATTCAGTACGGTCGCTTCATGCAGGGGCTGGTAACGGGAGATCTTGGGAATTCTACGTTCAGCCGCCGCCCGGTTACCACAGAAATTGGGGAGCGCTTCCCCCGGACGCTGACTTTGGCCAGTATTTCATTGCTGATCGCCACGGTTGTCGGCGTATCCGCGGGAATCGTTTCCGCTACCCGGCGGAACTCTGTCTTTGATAACGCCAGTATGTTTGTTGCACTGGTGGGGGTGGCGGCGCCGGTGTTTTGGCTGGCGCTCATGCTCCAGCTGTTGTTTGCGGTGCAGTTGCGATGGCTGCCGGCTACCGGCATGGGAAGTGTCCGGCACCTGATTCTTCCCAGTATTACGTTGGGTATGGCCAGCGCCGCGCTCATGGCACGCATTACCCGCTCCAGTATGTTGGATGTGCTCAAACAAGATTTTATCACCACCGCGCGATCCAAGGGGCTCGCGGAACGGGTGGTGATCTACAAGCACGCCCTCAAGAACGCGCTGATTCCGGTGGTGACGGTGCTGGGATTGCAATTTGGCATCCTCCTGGGAGGAGCGGTGCTCACGGAGACCGTGTTTGCCTGGCCGGGGGTCGGTCGTCTGCTGGTGGATGCAATTCTGCGGCGCGATTACCCGGTGGTGCAGGGTACCGTGATGCTGTTGGCGTTACTGTTCGTGATAATCAACTTAGTAGTTGACGTGATCTATGCCTTCCTGGATCCCCGGATTCATTACCAGGGTCAGGATAACTGATGGATAGGGTGGCGATATGAGTAGTCCCGAAGTCGTTCCAGAAGACGTGGATGTCGAGGTCGCCTCGACGCAGGAGCATAGCGAAGTTCGGGCGGTGATCCGTCATCTGCTGCGCAATCGCGGTGCCGTTGTGGGTCTGGCCATTATCGGCCTGTTTGTCGTGGCTGCTGTGTTTGCTCCGGTTCTTGCGACCCATAGTCCGACCGATAATGATCTTACCAACCGCTTGCAGCCGATTAGCGGCGAGAACTGGCTCGGTACCGACGCGCTCGGGCGGGATCTCTACAGCCGCATGCTCTACGGCGGGCGCATCTCTCTGGGGATTGGGCTTATCTCCGTCGTGATCGGTATCGGTATCGGCGTACCGATCGGCTCGGTGAGCGGGTATTACGGGGGCAAGCTCGATATCATTACGCAGCGATTTATCGATATCATGATCGCCTTTCCGGGGATTCTTCTGGCGATCGTGGTAGTCACGGTGCTGGGGGTGGGGGTGGAGAACGTGATGATCGCCACGGGTATTGCCAGTGTGCCGATCTACGCCCGGCTGGTTCGCGGCTCGGTCCTCGCGGCCAAGGAGCAGAGCTACGTGGCGGCGGCGCGCGCGGCGGGCATCGGTGACTTCAGTATTATCTTTCGCCACATTCTGCCCAACTGTCTGGCGCCGATTATCGTGCAGAGCACCTTTCAGATCGCCACCTCAATTCTCTGGGCGGCGGGCCTCGGCTTTCTCGGCCTCGGGGCGCAGGCGCCGACGCCGGAGTGGGGGGCGATTCTCAGTAACGGCCGCGACTACATTCGCACCGCCCACCATCTCACGACCTACCCGGGCCTGGCGATTCTACTCATGGTACTGGGATTTAACCTGGTAGGTGACGGTCTGCGGGATGCCCTCGATCCCAAAACGCGATAACACGGAGGAACGAGAGCACCAATGGCACCACTACTGGAAATACGCGACCTCCAGACCAGCTTTAACACCGACGGCGGCAAGGTTCGCGCCGTAGACCACGTGAACCTCGAGATTAACGCCGGCGAGGTGGTGGGACTTGTGGGAGAGAGTGGCTGCGGCAAGACCGCCGTGTCCTTGAGCATCCTGCAACTTCTTCCCACGCCCCCGGCGACGATCGACGGCGGTGAAATCAATTTCGACGGCCGGGATCTTCTGAAAATCTCCAAGGAAGAGTTGCGGAAGGTCCGGGGCAACGATATCGCCATGATCTTCCAAGAGCCGATGACGAGCCTCAACCCGGTTTTCACGATCGGCGATCAGCTGATGGAAGCGATTAGCTTGCACCAGGGCCTCTCCGGCGCCGAACTGCGCGGGCGGGCGATCGAAATGCTGCGCACCGTAGGGATCCCCCGGGCGGAAGAGGTGATCGACGAGTACCCCCACCGCTTCTCCGGCGGAATGCGACAGCGCGCGATGATCGCCATGGCGCTGAGCTGCAACCCAAAGCTGCTCATCGCCGACGAGCCCACCACCGCCCTGGACGTGACGATTCAGGCGCAGATCCTGGAGCTCATGCGAGAACTCTCGGAGCGCATCGGCACGGCGATTCTCTTTATCACCCACGACCTGAGCGTAATCGCGGAGATGGCGGACCGGGTGGCGGTGATGTACGCCGGCAAGGTGGTGGAGCAGGCCGATGTGGAGACGCTGTTTCACTCACCGTCGCATCCCTATACGCAGGGGCTCATCGGCAGCCGGCCAACGATCGAAGGCACCGGGGATCGGCTGGAATTCATTCCCGGTAACGTCCCCAATCCGCTGCAGATGCCGGGGGGCTGCCCGTTTCATCCGCGCTGTCCCCACGCGATGCCGGTGTGTCATGACCAGATGCCGGGAGTGACGATGCTCGATGATCGCCATCTGGTTCGATGTTGGTTGCATGAGGGCAAACAGGAAGGCAGCAATGGTTGAACCGAACTATAACCAGGATCCGGTCGTTTCGATCCGGAACCTGAAGAAGTACTTTCCCATTAAGACCGGCGTGTTTAGCCGGACCGTAGGCCACGTGAAAGCGGTGGATGGTGTCAGTTTTGACATCTACCCGGGCGAGACGTTTGCCCTGGTGGGGGAGAGCGGATGTGGCAAGAGTACCACCGGTCAGGTGGTGTTGCGGCTGCAGAACGCCACCGACGGTGAGGTGCTGTACCGCGGGGAGAACGTGTACACCGCCACCGATGAGCGGTTGCGGTTGATGCGCAAGGAGATGCAGATCGTCTTCCAGGATCCCTACAGCGCCCTCAATCCGCGGATGACCGTGGGAGCGGCGATCAAGGAGATCCTGCAGGTCCACCACATCGCCACCGGCTCGGAGGCGATGGACCGTGCCGAGGAAGTGCTCGTGCGGTGCGGATTGCAGTCACACCACGTGCACCGCTATCCCCACGAGTTCTCCGGCGGGCAGCGACAACGGGTGGTGATCGCCCGGGCGCTGGCCTTGGACCCGCAGTTTATCGTGGCGGACGAGCCGATCTCCGCGTTGGACGTGAGTATTCAGAGCCAGATTATCAACCTCCTGGAAGACCTGCAGGATGAGCGGGATCTCACCTATCTGTTTATTAGCCACGACTTGAGCGTGGTCAAGCACATCGCCGACCGGGTGGGGGTAATGTATCTGGGACGGCTGGTGGAGGTGGCGGACAAGAAGGAGTTCTACCGCAATCCGCTGCATCCCTACAGCCAGGCGCTTCTCTCGGCGATTCCCAAAAGTGATCCTTCCACCAAAAAAGATCGCATCATCCTCAAAGGTGACGTGCCCAGCCCCGCCAATCCCCCCGCGGGATGCCCCTTTCACACGCGCTGTCCCTACGTGATGGACGTCTGTCGAACGGTGATTCCACCGCTGCGGGCCACCGAGTCCGGCCACTTCGCCGCGTGCCATCTGGTGCATCCACCGGAGGAGCTCACCACCGCCGGGGCGCCGCGATCGGGCGTGTCCGTTGCTGATCTTCCCCAGGAGTAGGTCGCGCCTCCGCCGCTTCCGGCGGGGCCGCGGGAAGGGAAGCGCTGCTTCGGGGCCCGAGGCGCAGGGTTCCAGTAGGTTGAAGTCGGTGCACCGGGACGTGGAACCGGAGTTTCGCGCCTCCGAGATCCTCGCCATGGTGATCGCCGGATTACAGGTAGTCCTACCGTACTTTTTCATCATCCTCGCGGCGATTGTGGGTACCTACCTGCTGGTGGCGGCGTTCTTTCGCATGGCATAATCCGCCGCGATGGACGTCACCGCCACCGACCCCAACACCGTCTTTCTTTCCGCCGTCCTCGTGATGGCTCTGGGCTACGGGCTGCGAAAAATCGGGCTCGTCACCCGGGAGCACGGTGCGCTCCTCGCAAAACTCGTGATCAACGTAACGCTCCCCGCGCTTATTCTGGAAACCCTTCCCGGGGTCGAACTGTCGGTTTCACTGCTGTTCCTGCCGCTCTTGGCGCTGGGCCACAGTGCCGTGGCGTTTCTGGCGGCGACGGTGTTGTTTCGCCGGCGCCCCCCGGCGGAACGCGGCCTCATGACGATGTGCTCCATGGGGTTCAACAACGGGCTGTTTGCGTTTCCCATCGTTATGGGGATTTGGGGCACCGAGGCGGTGCGCATGCTGGCGATATATGACGTGGGCAATGGGTTGACCGTGCTGGGTATCAACTATGTTGTTGCAGGCTGGTTCGGCGGGCTTGCCGCGGCGGGCGCAGCCCAGGGATCGGCGGGTGTCGCGGCCACCCTCGGCCTGGGTGAGGCACTCCGCCGGATCGGTCGCACCCTCATCACCTCCGTGCCGATGGTGGTCTTTCTGGGGGCGTTGGTGCTCAACCTCACGGGGTGGCGGCTCCCGGCACCCCTGGAGCGGGGAGTCAGCACCGTGGCCGCCGCCAACGGCGCGCTGGCGCTGTTGGTGTTGGGCATCTTTCAGTCGCTCCGGGTGCGACGCAGCGACCTGCCGATCATCGTGCGCGTGCTGGGATTACGATACGCCGTGGGGGCGCTGCTGGCGGTATCGAGCATCGTGTTGCTGGGAGCGACTCCGTTGTACCGCCAGGTGTTAGCCATCGTCTTCATCCTGCCGATCGGCATGACCAGCATCCCCTTCAGCGTGGAGTTCGGCCTGGACACGCGGCTGGCCACCACCATGGTCAACCTGAGCATCGTGGTGAGCTTCGCGATTATGTGGGGCGTGGTGGCGGTGACGGGATAGGGGGTAGGGACGTACGGGAGTCGTACCGAGGCCTGTGGTACGCGACCGTGCGCGTACCACCATCATTGTAATTATGGCACGCAATTCCATATTTGCAATGCCACCGAAATATCAGCCGAAGAGCAGGGAATGATTTTGAGATCGAACCGTCCAGGATGCAGGGTGTCGGTGCGTTCCAGTGGGTACGCACCTCATTCGAGCAGTAATCCGGCAGGATTACGACCAGACCGGTTCTGTCGGAGCCTCTTGGGTTCTGCCGCGGGCTCACCACGCATCGAGGAA
>CAZNRF010000002.1:0-29985 GCA_964575075.1 uncultured Spirochaeta sp.
CGACTGTCCGGTGCCGAAATCATCGATCCAAATCTCAACGCCCAGAGATTGAATCTCGTTCATGACGGTAACAAACTGGTCGCGATGTTCTCCCGTTCCGCTCTCGGTAAGTTCCAGCTTGAGACGAGAGGGATCGGTGAGTCCCGTATCCTGAATCGCCTGACTGACGATCTTGGGGAACGCCGGATCCGATAGGTTGATGGCGCTCACGTTGAGGGAAATGAAGAAATCCGGGAGGTGATTCATCGCTACGAGTTGGCGGCAGGTTGTGTACAAAGCTAACTTGTCGATGGGAGCGATGAGTCGGCTGTCCTCAGCCAGGGCGATAAATGTTGCGGGTCCGAGAATTCCCCGGGACGGATGGTTCCAGCGCATTAACGCTTCCGCGCCGGCAATGGAATGGTCGTGGTTGACGATCGGCTGGTAGTAGAGCTCGAGCTCGTTTCGCTCAAACGCCCGTTGGAGGCCCGTTTTCAGGGTGAGACGGTCACTGGCCTTTTGATGAGTCACGTAATCGTAGTAGAGATACGGTTCGTCCTGCTGTTCCGCCTCTATTACGGCGGAGTTTGCGCAGTTGAACAGCTCGTCCGGGTCGGTTGCGTCGTCGGGAAATACCGCGATGCCTACGTGACATCCCGGCGCCAGATCCAATCCGCGAAACCGATATGGTACGGTGACGGCACTATGAAGCTTCTCTGCCACCAGAATCGCATCGAGTCGCGTTGCCAGATCGGGCAGTAACACCACCAGGTTGGTTCCTTCCCAGCGAAATACGTAATCGCTCTTGCGCACCGTCTCGCGAATACGGAGACCGCTGTTTTCGAGCAGCAGATCTCCCATGCGGTGTCCGTGCATCTGGTTAATCTGCTTGAAGTCCCGGAGCATGACGAACAGAAGCGCCATGGGTGGGTTCCCCGTTCTGCGCGCGCGAGTGAGCTCCTGGCCGACGATCAGGGGAAGGGATCGGCGACTCAGTAATCCGGTGACCGGATCTTGCTCCGTGGCTGCCGGATTACTCTGGTCCGGAAGAGCAGTGACTCGTCGTACTAGTAGTATAAACTCACCGCCGTGGATCGCGTTCAGCTCGAGGGATACGTTCTGGCTTACTGAATGCCCGAAGATCGGATCCGTCGGTATCACCACCGGCGATCGCGTTGAGGCCTGGCCGAGCGCAACTTTCAGCTCCTCTCGGTGCTCCGGTTCGCATAGATCCAGGATCGATTGTTCTTCCGTTCCGTTGAACGTGTCTCCCCCGAGCACCCGAGCGCTCGTATTGGCATAAAGCAGATGACCGGTAGGGCTCAGCAGGAGTATCGCATCCGAGAGGGTGTCAATCGCCTCAGAAAAGAGTGACCGATCCATGATGGCAATTATACGTCACGAATCTTTATTTTGGTAGGGTGTACATCGTAAGGGGACGTTTCGCTGCGCGTTCACCTTTGGGAATGACCCGGTATTATGCACGATCTGAGTGATCCCCGAGAGATGTACACGCCGATCGGGCTCGATATCGGCGGAAAGGAGCCCCTTTACTCATCGTATTCGGGTGATTAGTTTTAGATACATGAAATACCACGTATTTGTTACGCTGTTGGTTGCATCGCTTTCTACACTGATTGTCGACGGGAGTATCCGTGCACAGGAGCTTGAGGATGACCCGCTGGCGGGCCACCCCGAGGTCTGTTCCGGTGATCTTGATCTGGCGCAGGTCCGGGATGTGACGGTCCGTTCCTCAGGGTCCCAATGGCGCTTCTCGGTGACGGTGGAACACAACGATGACGGCTGGGATTACTACGCCGATGGGTGGCTCGTGGTGAATCCTGAGGATGGAACCGTGTACGGTGAGCGTGTCCTCGCCCATCCTCATGACAACGAGCAGCCCTTTACCCGATCACTCTCGGGAGTATCTATTCCGGAGGGGGTTGAAGAGGTGCTGGTAGTAGCCCGGAACAACGTCCGCGGCTTTGGGGGGTGTGGGCAGCTTGTATCTCTGAGGTAGGGGCGGGCTCAGACTTCGAATTCGCGAAGCATGCGGTCCTGGACGGTGGCTGCCGTGCGCAGGTGGTTGTTCCCTTCGCTCACCGCCTGTACCGCTGCGGCTATCTCCCGGTTGGCGGTGAGGACCTCCTGCAGACCCGATCGCAGCGCATCCAGGCGAACTTTGAATTGATCAGCTGAGTCTCCCACCGTGGATATCTGTTCCTTGATCGCCTCGAGCTCTCGATCAACTCCGATCATCGCCTGACTGTTGGCGTGCACCGCGGTATTGATCTCCTCGAACGTGCCATGGATCTCGGTGGCGGCGGTGCGGTTGCGTTGCATGTACTCCATGCTCGTGGAGACGGTATCGTGGACCGCCTCAATCTCGGTAATAATCGAGCCCAGCTCCGTTTCGATACGGGAGCTCGTCTCCTGAGACTGGGCTGAGAGGCCACGAATCTCATCGGCTACAACTGCGAATCCGCGTCCCGCCTCCCCGGCACGGGCGGATTCGATCGCGGCATTCATCGCAAGCATATGGGTGCGGTCCCCGATGTCTTTAATCGCTTGTATGAGACTGGCCACGTCCCGGGAGCGGCTGGAGAGGCGCTCAACCACCTTTGAGGTGCTGGTAACCGCCTGAACCGACTCATCGGTCTCGCTCACACCCCGCTGAACGGCGGCGGCGCCGTCGTCGGCGAGGGTGTGAATCGTTCGGGCACGCTCCACAATTGCCGCCATCTCCTGCACCAGATTGTCGATGGAGACGCGCAACCTGTCCGAGGCGGTGGCGATCTGCTGACCGGTGGCGTCCTGGTGGCGGGCATCTTCCTGGAGCTGCTCCACGGCGGCATCTACTCGGGATACGGCCGTCCGCGACTGCTCCGCACTGGCTGAGAGATGCTCCCCGGTCTCGGCGACTCGGCCGGCCTGTTGTCGGACCCCGGCGATCATCTCCCGGAGCGAGGCGGGTTCCTGATTGTAGGTGGCCACCACAACACCGCGATCGGCCACTTCGTTGATCGTAGGAATGAGCCGGTCGGAGAAGACCGGTACCACAATGCCGTGAGCGCCCCCGTCGGCGGCGCGGCGGATCATCCGGTGCCATTGGTCCAGCTCATACGGTTTCGTTGGATCGTCGGGCAAGGATACCGTCACCCGGGTTCCCCGGTGCGCCAACAGCTGCCCGGCTTCCTCGGCGCCCTGTTTGACCGGAGGCCAGAAGTCGTAATCTTTTGGAACGAGATAGACCAGTTTGAAGAGCTTTTCCACCGTGGTTGTCGCCGGTTCTGCCCGTCCTTCCCGATCCACCGGGTTTTCCAGCATTGATTGATAGTTCTGGCGGGTAACCACGTCAGGGGTTATGAACTGACGCGGTGTTTCCGGCTGCCACTGTACCGTGAGCGCGTTGTAGATGTGGATCAGGGGATTGAAGCCCTGCAAGTAGGGGCTCTGCGTAAGCGTGGCGTCCAGATGCCTCGACTCAAAGAACGGCAGAAACTCCGACCGGCGGCCGTGACCAACGAGCACAACCCGGTCAGGAGGGAACTGAGCCTGGAGCGCCGCGAACACCTTCGTAGAGGAGGCCTCTTCCAATTGGTAGACGGCGGTGATTGCTGAATCCCGTTTGAGGAGGTCCACGATACCCTGTACCGCTTGGTCCGCGTTTCGTCCGCTGTAAATGGTGCCGGCCAGCGTGATCTGTGGAAACTCCGCCGCCAGGGTTGTGCTGAATCCTCGTTCCCGGAGGACTGAGTAATTGGTCGTGTGATCGACCGCCACTACCGCAACACGGGCGGTGGGCCCCGCGAGCTCTCCCACGAGGCGGGCGGCTTTCTGGCCATGGGCAAAGTCGTCAATACCGGTATACGTGAGCCGTTTAATAGGTACCGCCGTGAGACTCATGGCCGCATCCGTGATCGATGCTGTGGCGGTTACCGTCTCATTGAATGCGGCTACCGCGTCCCGGAACGAGGGCGTCATCGGACCCGCGGCGTCCCATTCGATCGGTTTCGCCGGGGGATCTACCGCGAGACGGCCCTTGGTTATCGCCCACATGATCCGCGCTACCGGGGCGATGCCCGACTCATGAAGGTGTTTGAGCCGTTGCGTGATGAGCTGCAGGTTTGCCCGGGCATGTCTGCTTTCAACAACCAGGGCAACGACAAGAACAGCTGAAGCGGACAGCGCGAGAAAAAACGCCCCGGCGGGAATACTCTGGAACAAAACGGAGGCGACGATCAGAATTACTGCGGCGGCGATCACCATAATCGTTTTCATGAGCGAGAATACGTTATCACGAGTGTGACAAACGTGCAAATAAAACCGGAAAATGTCGATGCTGGTGCCGTGTGTTTTGCGCCTTCTCCGCCATTTTGGTATCCTCGAGGCACAGAGGTATGAAAATGATCGTATTTCCGAAGAACCGAACGATTTCCGTGGTGAGTGGGAGCGTATCGATTGCGATAGGCTTGGTGGCATTGATCTGGCCGGAGGTGACGGCTGAGTTTCTCGCGCTGCTGGTTGGCGTGTTTCTCGTGGGGGAGGCGGTCTTTTCCTTTCTTTCCCGAGGGCGAGGCACCCTTTTTACGTGGACCGCCGTCGCACAGGGCGTTGTTGGGCTGATCGTGGCGCTGTTTCTGGTGGTGATGCCCGGTACCGCCCTTCGCGTGCTTGTCATGCTGATCGCGTTGTGGATCGTGATTCGCGCCGGTGTTCAACTGTGGACGGCGTTTCAGTTTCGGAGTTTCACCGGGGTTCCTCTTTTTGTAGGGCTCTTCGGTGGCATTTCGCTCTTGGTGGGAATGCTGCTTATATCCCGCCCCGAGGCGGGCATTGTAGCGTTTGCCTGGCTCATCGGAATATACGCTATTGTCTCGGGTGTGCTGATTCTCCTGTGGGGCCTGCGATCCGACGATTGGGATCCTTCCACCGGTGAGCGCCGCGTCGGGCCTGATGTTTGAGCGCGCCCTTGTTCCGTTGCACCTGCGGGAGCGGCGGCCCCGGGTTGAGGCGCTCGTCTCGCTCCTTGGGCGACTCTCTTTTCATCATGTGCGGCTACTTCACGTCGCGGGGAGCGCCACCGGATCGCGGCGGACGGCGAGAGAGGTGGAGCAGCTGGCGGAAGAACTCACCCGGGCGGGAATATCCCGTGAGGAGTTGACGGTCTCCGCGCAGACCACCACCGGGAGCGCGGTGACGGAGATCATTCAGACCGCGGTTGCGCAAGAGGCAGATTTGATCGCCGTGCCATGGAAGCGAAAAAACTGGGTGCAACGCAGTCTATTGGGAAGCACCTCCCTTGACCTGATTCGACTGGCGCCGATCCCCGTGCTCATACAGAAATCCAGTTTGGGACGAAACCCCGGGGCTGAAGAGCCCCTCTCCGTCCTGTACGCGAGCGACTTGGGCAAGTCTGATGAGAGGGCCGTGCGGCTCATCGAAGGAGGCGCCCTCGGCTCGATCAGATTGACGATCCTCAATGCCGGTCGGCGCGCTCCGGATCCGCAAGCCGAGTCTCGCAGGGTAGCCGCGGTTGAAGCGGCGCTTACCGGACTGGCCGAGCGGGTCCGGTCGGTCGTGGACACCGTCGAGACGGTCGCGATTACCGGATCATCCCGCACGGTGATTCCGGCGTACTTGCGGCGGGAGAAATTTCACGTGGCGATCCTCGGTACCGGCTCTTCAGGTTCGCAGCCGATTCTGGGCTCCACGGCAGAAGAGGTCGCGTACCGCAGTCCCGGTTCCGTACTTATTGTGCCGTCCTCACCTGAGGAGGGAGGCAGCGATGCGTAACACTTCATCAGGGACCGCGGTCTTTGTGCTTTCGGTACTGTTGGTGATCGGGCTGGTGGTTCCTGGGGCATTGGTTCCCGATGCGCTGGACCACGTTACCGCCGTGGTGCACGAGGCTATTCTCAACAGCGTGGGATGGGCGTACCTCCTGGCGACGGTACTCTTCCTGGTGTTTATCGTCTTCCTGGCGGTGAGTCGATACGGCTCGATTCGCCTGGGAGGTGACGACGAACGACCGCAGTACAGCTATTTCGGCTGGTTCAGTATGCTCTTTGCCGCAGGAATGGGAATCGGGCTCGTATTCTGGGGCGTTGCAGAACCGCTCAACCATTTTCACAATCCACCGGCTCATATCGCCGGCAACTCCGGCGCCGCTGCCGAGTTTGCCATGGTTCGCAGTTTCTTCCATTGGGGTATTCACCCCTGGGCGGTCTACATCCTGATGAGCCTTGCGATCGCGTATTTTTCCTTTCGCCGCGGGATGCCGCCGCTCATCTCAAGCGTGTTCTATCCACTGATCGGTGAGGCGATCTATCGGTGGCCCGGCAAGGCGATCGACATACTGTCGGTGTTTGCCACGGTGTTCGGCGTAGCGACCTCATTGGGTTTTGGGGCAACTCAGATTCGGGGAGGACTGGCCACCGTAGCCGGTATCCCCGATACGATGACCTCAGCGCTTGTTATTATCGCCGTGGTCACGGTGATGTACATGGCTTCCAGCATGATCGGTCTCGATAAGGGTATCCAGGTGCTCAGCAAGGGAAACATCATACTTACCATGGCGTTGATGGGTCTCGTTCTGATCCTGGGCCCCACCACCTATATTCTGAACGTGTTCACCAGCACGCTGGGGGGGTACGTAACCGATCTCATCGATTTGAGCCTCTCTACGAATCCGTTTCAGGGCTTTTCGTGGACCCAGGACTGGACCCTGTTCTACTGGGCGTGGTGGATATCGTGGTCACCGTTTGTGGGGCTGTTTGTAGCGAGCATCAGTCGTGGTCGGACGGTCCGGGAGTTTGTGATCGGGGCGCTGTTGGTGCCGGCACTGCTAACGTTTCTGTGGTTTGCGGTGTTCGGCGGCACTGCGCTGAATCTGGAATTGGCGGGGAATGGTGAGTTTGCGCTCTCGCAGATCGCTGTGGATAATCCTCCGCGGACGCTGTTTGCGCTGCTCGAGCAGCTTCCGCTGCCGAGGCTGCTTAGCAGCGTGGCACTGCTCGTGTTGGGGATCTTTTTCGTGACCTCCGCAGATTCCGCCACGTACGTGCTTGGGATGATGACCAGCGGTGGCTCTCTGAAACCATCGGCGACGAAGAAGGTCGTCTGGGGGCTCTTGCAGTCGTCTGCCGCTGCGGTACTCCTCGTGTCCGGCGGACTGGGAGGCCTCCAACGAATGGCGATCATTGCGGCGCTGCCCTTTACTCTGGTGATGTTGGCGATGATGCGCAGTCTTCACAAGGCGATGCATTACGAGATGACCCGAGAAATTTGACGATCGCCGCGGATTCACGGACCTTCACCCCATGGAAACGAAACACGTGCATGGTATTCACCACATAACCGCAATTGCAGGGCCCCCACGAGAGAATCACCACTTCTATACCGAGGTGCTTGGACTGCGATTGGTCAAGAAAAGCATCAATCAGGACGTGCCCGATACGTACCACCTGTTCTTTGCTGATGGCGCCGGCAACCCCGGGACGGATCTTACCTTTTTTCCCTGGCCGCAGATGGGACCCGGCCGCGTAGGCGCCGGTGTCTGGGGAGAAGTCAGCTTTGTCATTCCCCCCGGTTCAGCGGAGTATTGGCAGGAGCGGCTCACCGAGGCGGGGATCGCGGTAGGAGCGATAGAGACCCGGTTTTCGGAGAAGGTGCTGCCGTTTACCGATCCCCACGGGATGGCTCTCTCCCTCACCGAAACGGAGACGTACACCGCGTTTGACTTCGCCCCGTGGGAGCAGTCATCCGTACCGGTTGCGCACCAGATTCGGGCGTTGGGGTCGGTACGGCTTACCGTTCGCGACGATTCCGCCACGACCGCTTTTCTCTCCGGTGCGTTTGGATTCAGCCATAGCGGCACGGATGGAGGGTGGAAGCGCTACACCGTTGGAGAAGGTTCGGGCGGGCAACGGATAGACATTCACGTCGATGCCGGGGCATCCGGTGGAAAGTGGGGCGTAGGCGCAGTGCACCATGTGGCGTTTCGCATTCCCGATGATGAGCAGGAGCTGGCGGTGCGGAACCAAGTCATTGAAGAGGGGGGACAACCCTCGCCGGTTATTGATCGATTCTGGTTTAAGTCAGTGTATGTGCGGGAGCCCTCCGGGGCGTTATGTGAGGTTGCCACGGATGGTCCTGGATTTGCCGCGGATGAGGACCCGGATCACCTCGGAGAAACGTTGGTACTGCCGCCGTGGTATGAATCCCAGCGAGCACAAATCGAGGCGGTGCTGACCCCGCTGTGACGCGAGAGGGCGATCCCGCGTTCGCCTGGTGTATCGAAATGATACACCAGGTCGTTTCCCGCCGAATATCCGAGTAGTTTCGACCCATCTTCCCGCAGTACGCCCTCACATTCACGGGCTACAATGAAACAGATCTTCCCCGGCACTATGTGCTGCCGGAATATGTAAATAACTGTCCTGTAACAAATTATAAGTATCTCTTTCTTGGCACGAAGCTTGCTTAACAATTAGTGAAACCATCGAAGAAAGGAGTTGCATATGAACTATCGGACGTATGGTACAGAGTTGTGGCCGTTTCCCGAGGTCGAGCGGCTTCGTAATCAGATCAATGACCTTTTTGATGAAGATGTGGGATTTGGATCGACCGGTCTCTTCGACCGATCGATGTCACCGCGGCTGGACGTCGTTGAGACGTCGGATGCGCTTCTGGTTGCGTGCGATCTGCCTGGAATCGAGGCGAATGATATTGAGCTCGAGGTAGTGAACAACGTACTCACGATTCGGGGCGAGAAGAAGCAGCACCACGAGCCGGATTCGGAGGACGGCTACTTTCGAAACGAAACGTGGCACGGATCGTTCCATCGCACGTTGGCACTGCCGGACTCGGTGAATCCGGATGAGGTTTCGGCGGAGCTCAAGAACGGCGTGCTCTCGATTCAGATCGCCAAGCGCGAAGAGCGCAAGCCAAAGCGGATCGGCGTAGAAGTGAAATAAGAAAGGAGGTACAACTATGAGTAATGCAGTAGAGCGCAAAAATACGACGGATGTAGACACCCGGCAGGAGGGTAGCGGCCCCGCCCAGCGCCGGAAGCGTCGAATTTTTCCGGCCTACGAGGTGTACCATGACAAGAAGGCGGTGCATCTTCGGGTAGAAATGCCCGGCCTCGAGCGGGAAGACGTAGATCTGACCGTGGATAAGAATCAGCTGATCATCAGTGGCACACGCCCTGAGTGGTCTGTCGATGGAACCGTTCTTCTCCGGGAGCGCCGCGTGGGCGAATACTACCGGGCGTTCACCCTGGATGAGACGGTAGATCCCGAATCCATCAGTGCCACGATGCACAACGGAGTGCTCGAGGTGACGATGGGGCTGCGCAAGCAGGCACAACCGCGAAGGATCAAGATCAAGAACGGCTGATCGTACTCCTCTACCGGGGCGGCCGTTCAGCGGCTGCCCCGGCGAGTTTTTGAAGCACCGTGATCGACCACCGCGTTCCACCCGCTGAGGAGTCCCGGCGAACCGTTGCGTCCATCTGCTGTCCGAGCGTTGAGACCAGGGTGAGCCCGAACCCATGGTGAGCCCCGGGGTCCGACGGAAATCCGATGCCGTTATCCTCAACGGTGAGAACGAGGCGGTCGGCCTCCCATCCACCGGTCACGGTGATGGTCCCGTGGCCTCCCGGAAAGGCGTGCTTTACCGCATTCAGGATCAGTTCGCTGGTAATCAGTCCCAAAGGCACCGCGATATCCATCCCGCAGTGGACATCTTCCGGAACGTTCTGAACGATTTCAACCGACCCGGAGGATGGAGCGTACGCCGCGGCGACGCCCTGGGCGATATCATTTACGTACGGCCGAAGCATTACATCTTCCGAGAGGCCCGGCTGGAAGATGTTGTCGTGCGTAGCGGCCAACGCCTGAATATGGGTGCGGAGTTCATCGATCAGCTTGGTCGCGCTCTCATCTACATCCATAGAGCGCAGGTTGAGCAGACTGGATACCAGTTGTAGGTTGTTTTTGACCCGGTGATGGAGCTCCCGCAAGAGCATATACTGGAGCTCATTGGCGTGCTGCAGGCTCTCGTACAGTCGCGCGTTGGACAACGCCACCGCGGCGTGATTTGCCAGCGCCTGAGCAAGCTCGATTTCGTCGGGATCAAACGGTTGTACCGTGTTTCGGTCCATCGTGATCATACCGATCACCTCTCCCCGATCGAGCAGGGGAACCCCGAGCCAGGTACGAATATGACCAGAGCCGAACTCTCCTTCTCCGGTCAGAAAATGTGGGAAGTCCACGCGAATGTCATCGAGGGCCAGCGGCGTCTTGCCGGTAATCACGTAGTAATTGGGAAAGCGCTCGTCCAGCGGAAACGCAAGCCCCAGCACCGCGTCCGGCGGAGAAAAGCCGGTACACGCCACGATTTCAAGTTCGTCCCCGGTGAGTATCTGGATTGAGCCGGTATCGAAGGTCATTGCAGCTGACAGGTTTTCGAAGGCGGTGCGATAGATCATATGCCTATCGTGAATTGAACTGTCGAGCTCGACTGCGGATGCAAGCACCGCTTGGAGTCTGCTGGCCAGCGTTGCAAGCTGCGCTTCCGAGTCCTCGCACGCTCCGTCCTGCGGCGATTCCGCGGACGTACTCGGCAAAACCGTCACCCGCCGTTCATCGACCCCGACGGGAGATATGATGAGCTGCCACGATGCACCCGGCTCGTGAAACCGTACCGAATGCCCGTGATGCAACACCTCCAAAAGATCCTGTACATCAGTTGGAGCGCTCCGGGACGGTTCGGATAGCAGTGCCGATAGGGAGTCCCCGCGATGAATCAGAACCCCGGACATCCTCGCCAGAGCGTCTGAGAATCCTGGTTCAACACTGGTAATTCGGAGCGAGGCATCGGTTGTAGCGGTTGGAATAACACTGTGCAACACTTGGTGTAGGATACGCGGGAAACGGTAGATCCATCAACGCATCGAAATATAGCCTCGCGTTACCCGAGTCTGGTACACTCACGAACAGGAGACGGCAGAATGGAACACCCGAAGAGTATTACCTGGAACGACGGCAGACTCCTCTTACTGGATCAGACGCAATTGCCCGGATCGGTAGTTGTGGAAGAGCAGCACACGGTGGAGCAGGTGTGGGACTCAATCAAGCAACTCAAGGTTCGGGGAGCCCCTGCGATTGGTGTTGCCGGCGCTTACGGGCTGGTAGTGGCAACCCGGGATGTTCAGGAGGCCGGGCGGGATGAGTTCCTCAAGGAGTTGCGCCGAGCGGCAGATTATCTGGATACCTCCCGCCCGACGGCGGTGAACCTGAGCTGGGCGCTGCGCCGGGTAGTGGCGGCGGCGGAATCTTCGGACGCTCAGGATGGTGCAGCGCTTTTTACGGTGGTGCGTAGTACAGCTGAGGAGATCCATCGGGAAGACATCGAGCTGTGCCGCCGGATCGGCGAAGTCGGCGCCCCACTCATCGAACCTGGTATGGGCATCCTGACCCACTGTAACGCCGGCCGGCTGGCGACCTCGGAATACGGAACTGCCACCGCGCCCATGTATCTTGCCCATGAGCAAGGTGTCCGCTTTTCCGTCTACTCTGATGAGAGTAGACCGTTGTTACAGGGAGCACGACTTACCGCCTGGGAGCTCCAGCAGGCGGGAATCGATGTGTATACGATCACGGATAACATGGCCGCCTCGATCATGAGCCAGGGCCTCGTGGATATGGTGATCGTCGGTACCGACCGGGTTGCGGCCAATGGAGATGTTGCGAACAAGATCGGTACTCTTGGTGTGGCGATTCTGGCGCGCCATTTCGGGATTCCATTCTATGTGGCAAGCCCCTCTTCAACGATCGACCTGAATACACCCCGGGGTGACGATATCGTGATTGAGGAGCGAGAGGCAGCGGAAGTAACCCACTTCGGCCTGAAGAGAACCGCGCCGGAGGGCATCAAGGTTCGCAACCCCGCCTTCGATGTGACCCCCCACGAGTTGGTATCCGGTTTCATTACCGACCGCGGTCTGGTGAAGCCGCCGTTTGCTGAGGCTCTTCTCCGAACGTTTGGGTCAGGGGCCTAAGCGCCGCTCCCCTTCAGGGGCCACTGCCCTTCAGGGGCCCCTCCCGTTCAGGGGCCACTGCCGTTCAGGCGGCGCTCCCTTTCAGGCGGCGCTCCGCCTCCAGCCCCGCATCTCCGAGCCGGTCAAGTTCCTCCGGAGCAAGCTGAATCCTCAGCGCCTGCGCATTGGATCGGGCCTGTGAGACGGAGCTCGCCCCGGGAATCGCTACCACCTGCTCCCCGTGACGCTGCGTGGTCCACGCCAGAGCGATCTGAGCTTCCGTCGCGCCGTGAGTCTCCGCGACCCGGCGGAGCTCCTCGATCAGGGGGCGAGTCGCTTCTAATCCCTCCGGCTTGAAGCGCTTCAACCACTTGCGGGGGCCTTTGCGAGAGGCGATCTGCTCCGAGCCGTGAAACTTTCCCGTCAGGAGTCCCTGGCCAAGCGGCGAGTAGGCGATAATCGAGATGCCCAGATCTTTGGCAGCGTTCAGTACGCCGTTGCGTTCAATCTCACGGTCAATGAGGCTGTAGCGCATCTGATTCGAGGCCAACGGGAGCCCTTCGAGGGTCAGTCGGGCATGAGCGCGACGCATACGGTCGGTATTGAAGTTGCTTACCCCGACGGCTCGAATCCGTCCCTGACGAATTAACTCACCCATGCGGGCAACCTGCTCTTCCACCCGGGAGAAACTGAACGGTTGGTGAATCTGGTAGAGGTCGATGGCAATGCCGTCCAGCGCCCGGAGGCGCTTCGGAAAGGTCTTGTGGATTGAACCGGCGAAGCGAAACGCCGGGAACCACTTGTCCGCCAGAACATAGCGATCATGCTCCACGCCCAAGGCGCGGATCGCCGCGGCCAGAGATTCTTCCGACGCACCGTTGCCGTACACTTCGGCGGTATCAAACCAGTTGATTCCCTCTTCCAACGTGACCCGAAGGATTTCCTGAACCGTTTCCTGAGGAATAGCCGCCCAGTATCCTCCGGCAAGGCCGCGACTCCGCGAGAACTGCCAGCATCCGAGACCAATAGGAGTGACGTTGATTGAGGTGTTTCCAAGGGAATACGTGTTTGGCATGAGTAGTGGATCCTCCGCGGCGAAGATAGCAAATTGCTGGGTTCTGCGGCTATCTGTTCACGGTTGGTTGTAGCGCGTATAGGGAGCACGTACCGGCGTCCCGGCTCGCTCCCGCGCCGCATGAGATCGACGATAGGCGCTCCCGGGGATACAACAGATCGGTGGTAACGGTCACCCCATCATCAACAAATACTTCGAGTATCGAATGATCGAATACGATCTCCATCGTACCGGGGTAACCGATCAGCGGAACCGTCTTGTCTGGATCGATACGCTCGTTAAATGAACCCATATCGCAGGCACTTCGATCGATCCGTAGATCCCCGGCGGTACGCTCGATCGTCACGACCCCCGCGCCTCCAAACTCCAAGGTGACCAGAACAGAGGAGGAGTACGGGGAATCTACCGTTATTCGGTAGGCGGCGGTCTCTGAGTGCAGGGTGGGTTCGATCATCCCGGAGCTCAGCTCCTGCGCGCTGAGGTGAGTGAACTCCCGGACCGGTCGCTGCCGCAGCACCGCCATACCTGTGGCGGTGGTGGTGAGTGAGAGCTCCCGGGGGAGCGTCATCGTTCCGGCCCAGCCGGTGGTGTGGGGCTGGTCCGAGTGGGCCCAGTGAGAGGCCCATGCGATCCAGATGCGGCGCGCCCCGGTGCCGCTCCAGCTCTGAGCCGCGTAGAAGTCATGGCCGTGGTCCACCGGGCGAAAGTCCGGTTCTGCGGCCACGAATCGCGTACCATCGAACTCACCGGTGATGTATTGCGATCCGGCGTACCGGTTTGATAGCCCGCGCCCGACATGAACGACCAGTACCCAGCGGCTGCCGCCGCCGGGAAGCGCCAACTCAAAGAGGTCGGGACACTCCCATTCGCCATCGGCGTACCCCAGACCATGGCCGAAGCTGCTTTCATAGTGCCACTGCAACAGATCCGACGAGGAATAGAACCGTACGTGGTCCCCCGCGGCCAGCACGAGGTACCACCGGCCGGCTCCGGGATGCCATCCCACCTTCGGATCCCGAAAGTCGGCGATCCCCGGATTGGGAAGTACCACTCCCGAGGGTGTCCATTCCTCGCCGTCGGCACTTGTTGCCAGGCACTGCTGCTGAAGGGTGGAATGAACTGATCCGCGGGGAAGCGCTCCGGTGTAGACCACGCACAAGCGCTCCGATCCGGCCGCCGCTGTTGGCGCGGCGGCTCGGCCCCCAAGGGATACCGCTGATCCGGTAAACGCCATACCATGGACATCATCGGGAGCGAGGGCAACCGGACGATCCCGCCAATGGAACAGATCTTCACTCACCGCATGGCCCCAGTGCATCGGACCCCAGCGGTTCTCGTGAGGGTTGTGCTGGTAGTAGAGGTGGAAGACGCCGTCATGCCACACCAACCCACAGGGATCGTTCATCCAGTTGGCCGGGGGCGAAAAATGAATGGTGGGACGGTGTGGATCGTGGGTCATCAGTTGTTCGATTGTACCAGAGCCACGTGATAATCGTGAGTTCGTTTTGTCACCCTGGCATGATTGAGTTTCAGCGCGATATCTCGAACTCGATCACGGAGTGTTGCGAGATCCTGTTCCAGCCCGGCCCGACGTCGGGCGAAGAGAATCGATAGGTCCACTTCCAGTATCTGGCGATGGAGGGTAGAAACGCGGGCCTCCGCAAGGACCCGTTCTCTTTGGGAGGAGGCGCGGGCTACCTCCTGTTCAGCGGCGTCGTGCTGCTCCAATAGCCGTTGCCGGCGAGCGTTCTCGTTCTCGAGGATGCGCACCACGTAGGAACCATCGCGTTCGGTGCGGGCCGCTGCGAGGCGATCCCCACCGTGATTGACGCCGGCAATGATCGCCCACGCGTCTACCGGCATCTGATACGGCGATAGCCCGAAGGAACAGTCCGGAACGTGATGGTCGATACCGAACCGAAAGCGCTCCTCCGGGGTAACGTCTCGCCGGGACGGGAGCGGCATTCCCCGTTGGGAGGAAGAAAATGGGGGGAGTCCGAACGTCGCGATATGGCCCGGTTCTACCTCCTGCCGTCGGTGGGATACCTGGTCGGTGGGGTGTTCCGCGGCGGTCAACGGGATAACGTCCTGCGGAAAACTGATCGCCGCGGGAGTTCTTCCGGGGTTGAACAGGCGGAGCACCGGGCGGGTGCCGTCTTCACTGATTTTGCACGCCGAAACACCAAGGGTTGTCTCATCGGTGAGAGAGAAGTCGGGGATGATCGAGCGCACCATAGAACCGTTCGATTCACCGACGATGACCGGTGGCGCGAAGAACCGCTCAACCTTCGCCATGATGTGGTAGTTCTCTATTGTTCCCGAGCCATGGCCGGGACCGATCGGGGACACCGCCCAGCGGACTGAGAGGCGCCGGCGGCACTGAGCATCGGGCGTAAAGATTTCCGGTCCCGCGTCCCCGGTCCGGGACTCGAGGTCCGGTCGCGCCAGCCAGCCCACGGCGCGGACTATCGTAAGCGCAACGGTGCCGGGGAGGATTCGTTCCAGTTCATGGAGTCCGCGATGGACAACCAAGGCTCCGCCGTGAGAACCCTCGAGCAGGAATCCACGATCCGTCGGCAACGATGTGGGAGCCCCCGGCTCCCGGGCCCCGATCATGAGTGCGCGAACCGCGTCGGAAAGGTCCGCGTCGTGAACGTCCGACAGGTCGGCACTCGCCTCGTCGGCATCGTCCCAGTGAAACTGATTCAGAATGCGAAGGTTCACCGCTGGGGGCGCATAGTCGCCAGGGGGAAGAACGGTGGTCACCATCTGAAAGCGGTGGTCCCGGGAGGTGTGCTCCATTTCCATCGTGCAATACACGAGATCATCATCGGCGCGCAGTTCCACCCGAATCGTCGTCGGATTATCTACAAGGGATGTATCGCGGCTGCGGCGACCCGCGACGAGCTCGGTGGGTAGGCGGAACGATCCGGTCACGGATATCACCGCGTGAGCCGGGGAGGTGTGCTCGATGATCAGTGCTCCTCCGGAGAGCACGACACGTGTGGGCGTCTCATCTATGGGTTGATCAAAGTTATACGTATCTCCCGCATCTCCCACATCGCGCCAGGTCAGCTCCACCGCAGCGCCGGGTTCCGGTGCCGATGAACTTCCGGATATCGAGATCGTTCCATCCTCGCGAAGGATCGCTCGAACCAAGCCGTTTTCAAGATGAAGCGCGTATTCCCTTTGTTCCACCCGGACTGGTATGAGATCCCCGTCGGCAGGTGGTGAGTTGGGTACGGTCATGAGGGAAAACGGTGGTAATTTCGGGCCTACTCCGGAGCTGATTGGGGCGCGCTGATAATACGGTGAGGGATTGAAATAGACCGGGTTTCCGGACCCATCCGCCGGAGGAGGAACCAACCGGCGGCACAGAGCCTTGAATAATTTCATCTGCCGGCGATGGATCTCGGAAAAGCGAATCTCCGCCTCCTCATGGACAGGGTCGGAGCTGACTCCACAAATCGTGTCATGGGGATGGTTCTGGAGGATCATTCTCCACAGGAGCTCCAGCTCTTCCCGGACATCTGCGTCTCGGTTTCCATCTTCCACGGCGAGTACCGAGAGGGGCTCAAGGTACCGTTCCTGCATCGTTTGGGCGAGGCTATTAGCTGTCTTGAGATACACCCGGGCCGAGAGAACTCCCGGGAATATGGAAATAAACCGACCGCTATACTGCATGCCATCGACGACAGGAACCGATTGCCCGGAAAACGACGACTGTTTCGCTGCTACGTACTCGAGAGGCGAGGACAAGCGGATCGTGCCCCCATCGATGGTTGCGCTTCGATCCGGGAGCTCCGGTTCCATTTCCTGGTCGTAGCCATTCATGAGCAGGAGATGGTGATCGGTGGAGAACGGAGCCACCCGCCGAACCGCATGGGCTATTCGTCGGTGCAGCAGCTCCGGATGGGAGAACAGACGCATGCCGTTGCGGTAGCTGTCGACCAGGTAGATGACCGGAAGCCGGGACCCGTCCGGGGCGGCCCATACGAGCTCGCTGCGCACCCTGTCGGGGAGCAGATCAAATCCGCGCCAGGCAAATACCGAACGGATGCCAAACTGATGGTGGAGCTGCACACACTGTGAAATCTGCCCAAAGTTATCCATGAGCCACCCCACCCATTCTGAGGCCCCCAGGGCGGCAGTGTCGTCGACTCCCAGAAGAAGATTCCGTACCAGGGACTCTCCGCTCACCAGTTGCCAGTCCGGCTGTTGGTAATACGGGCCAATCGTGAGCCGACCGTCCCGGACCAGTTGTGAAATCTGTACCAGCGCATCGCGGCGCGCGCGGGAGGTCAGTTGAGCCAGATAATCTTCCAGCAAGATCGATTGACCGTCGAGGGTAAACCGATACTCCTCATCCTCCCGAAAGCGCTCAAACAACGCGGAAAAGAACGGCACCAGCCACTCCCGAGTGAAGCTGCTGGGAACAAACCATTCCCGATCCCAGTGGGTATGGGGCAAGACGTGCACGGTAGTACTCATAGCTGTGAACTCTACATCTCGCACTGCGGGATGTAAACATTGAATTTCATAGTATACCAGAACCAGATGTAAAATCATGAAAAAAAAGCTTGACCGGTGGTAAAGGTGGATTTACCATCAACCACGCCATGGGAGAGCGAGTTCGAATATCCGACATTGCCGATCGTGCCGATGTGAGCTCCGCAACCGTCAGCCGGGTGCTCAATGATCCCCAGAGGGTGACGGCGCGCACTCGGGACCGCATCTACGCGGCCATGCGCGAACTGAACTATGTGCCGCCCACCGTGCGCCGTGATCCCGATTCCCTGAGCCACATTATTGGCATCTTCGCCCCCCATCTCATGCTGGATTCGGTAACCGAACTCGTCCGTGCCGTCGAGGAGGAGCTTGCGGCCACGTCGTTCGACAT
Source organism: uncultured Spirochaeta sp. (assembly GCA_964575075.1). Lineage (GTDB taxonomy): Bacteria > Spirochaetota > Spirochaetia > DSM-27196 > Alkalispirochaetaceae > Alkalispirochaeta. The sequence goes on from CAZNRF010000002.1 coordinate 18,001, forward strand.
CCTGCTGGTGAACATGCGCGGCGACCGGGATTTTGGATCGTTCATTCGAGGTAACAGCCACATACTTCGAAAAATCGATGGGGCGGTTGTCTTCTCGGCGGATATCTCCCAGCAGGCTGTGGACTTCATGAAAAGTGCCGATGTGCCCATGGTGTTGTTGCAGTCTCGGAGTCGGTTGGTACGGGCGGTGAGCAACAACAACTTTTTAGGTGGTCAGGATGCGGCGGCGCATCTTCTGGATTGTGGATACCGACGATTGGCATTCGTGGGGTGGGAACCACTTGATGAGCATGTGTCGGACCGTCTGGACGGGTTCAGATCGACCCTCACGCGGGAAGACCTTGGGTTCACCGACGGTGATACCTATTTTGGGTCGCTCTCGGTGGATGGAGGATACCGCGCCACCGACGCGCTTCTGCGGGATGCTACTCCTGACGCAATCTTTTACGCCTCGGATGTGCTCGCCCTCGGGGGTATGAGGCGTATTCGGGAAGCGTCTCTGCGGATCCCGGAGGACATGGGGGTGATGGGGTTTGACGACCTCCGCGTTGCGGCGCCGTTGGGGCTCACCACGATGCGCCAGTTTTTTTCCACGAAGGCGCAAATGGTTATCGACTATCTGGTTGGGCGGATCTCGGGAGAGATTCGCACTGACCAGCCGGAGGAACTCCAGGTATCGCCCAAGCTGGTGGTGCGAGAAACCACGAAGCTGAGCGGCACTCGATAAAACGTGTCAGAAACACCGTCGGTGACGGTGAAAAAAAGGTAAGGAGGTTTTCGATGAAAACGGGAACACGACTATTGGTAGTGACGGCGCTTATCGTTGCGCTCGCAGGTATGGCGTTTGCCGGCGGGCAACAGGAGCCGGCACCTACGGCCCCGGCTGACGAGGGCCCACGGGAGATTACGCTGTGGACCACGGAGGAACAACCGGAGCGGCTGGAAGTACAAGAAGGAATCGCCGCAGATTTCGAGGCTGCGACGGGAATCTCTGTAGAGGTCATTCCGGTAACGGAGAATCAAATGGGCGAGCGGGTGACCGCCGCGTTCAGTGCGGGAGAGCTTCCCGATCTGGTATACCATCCCCTGAACTTCACCCTGAGCTGGGCTGATGCGGGAATACTGGATGCCGATGCGGCATCCGATGTTATCGCCAACCTGGGCGAGTCCACCTACGGTTCAGGGGTGCTGAACCTTGTTGCCGTTGACGACGGCTTCGCCGCCGTTCCGGTAGACGGCTGGACGCAGCTGCTCCTCTATCGGGCAGATCTCTTTGAAGAGGCCGGATTGGATCCACCCACGGACTATGACAGTATTCGCGCCGCGATTGAGGAGCTGCACAATCCCCCGGAGATGTACGGCTTTGTGGCGGGAACGGATCCCAGCCAGGTGTATATGATGCAGGTGTTTGAGCACATCGCACTGGCCAACGGCGTCGACATCGTGGATGAGAATGGGAACGTGACCCTGGATACGGATGCTATGCGAGAGACCCTGGAGTTCTACAAAGAGCTCGGCGAGGCAAGCCCTCCGGGGAACCTCTTCTGGCAGCAGAGCCGAGAGCTCTACTTCGGTGGACAGGCGGCGATGATCGTGTGGTCGCCGTTCGTTCTCGATGAGCTCGCTGGTCTGCGCGATGACGCTCCGGTAACCGCCCTGGATGATCCGACTGGAGACGAGCTGGCACGCAACACCGGCTTTGTCACCCAACTCGCGGGACCCAGCAATCCGGAGGGAAGCGCCTGGACCGACGTTCGTTACATGGGGATCACCGTGGATGCGGACGTTGACGCGGCGCAGCAGTTCGTCGAATTCTCGATGGACAGTGGGTATCTCGACACTCTCGGAATCGCTCCGGAAGGCAAATTCCCCGTTCGACTGGGGACACCGGAAAATCCCACCACGTTTGTAGATGGATGGTCTGAACTCGAAGTGGGAGTTGAACGGAAGGCCGCACTGGGCTCGATCTATCCGGCCGATGTGATCTCATCGCTCCTGGAGGGGCTTGAGACGGGAAGTCGCTGGGGCTTTGACAAAGGCTTTGGCGGGTTGACGGCTCGCTTGTACGACACGCGGGTGATCGCCGAGGTCGTGCGGGAATACCTCGATGACGACATCTCGCTTGATGACGCGATATCGCAGATCCAGAGCGAGACGGAAGCACTGGTCGAGTAGTACACCTATTACCCCGCGCCCGCAGGGATGTACTGGAGCATCCCTGCGGAGTGGGGCGTTTTCCATATGAAGGAGTAGTGATGGGAAAAAAGCAGTATTCTACGCTGGCCGCGCGGGAGGCTCGACTTGCAGTCTTCATGCTCATACCAGCTTTCTTGATTGTTTTTGCCATCATACTGTTTCCGGTCCTGCTTAATTTTTGGATTAGTTTCAAGCCGGTTCGCCTGGGAGATCTTCGACCCCCCAACCCGGTAGCGCGGGAACAGATAGTGGAGCGTCCATCTCAAGTCGGAGATGAGCTGGTGTTGCGCTATCAGTTGCGGAATTCCAGCCGCCAAGACCCGATCCGGGACGTACGAATTCAGGGATCGATCCCGCCCGGCCTGGTGGTCTCCACCTTACCTGACGGTTTCACCGTGGATGACAGAGTTCTCTCTGCAGCGTTTGATGAGTGGGCCGGCGGCTACTCCGAGCGCGTGGAGTTGCGATTTACGGCGGAGGCAGCGTTTATCGATAGCGGCTGGCTCAACTCCGGAGATATGACCTTTCCCGTAGCGAGTGGTCGGGGTGGAAACAAGCTGTTCAACCTTACCTTTTCCGGCGAGAATTACCGGGCGGTGCTTTCGGCGGGTGATTTTTGGCCCTCTCTGTTAACAACGTTTTTGTAGACAACTGGTGGAGCGGTGGGAGCGATTCTGCTGGGGCTGTTGGCTTCGCAGCTCGTGAATAGACCGTTCCATGGAAAATCGCGGCTGCGGGGATTGCTTCTTTTTCCGTACGTAGCGCCGGTGATTTCGGTAGCGTTTACCTGGACGTTTCTGCTTGATCCTTTTAGCGGAACCCTCAACGCTCTGCTCCAGCGGTTTGACCTGATAGAAAACGGAATCGGATTTCTGAGTGAGCGGACGTTCACCGCCAGCGTGCTGGGATTCGAGTTTGAGATGCCCCTGGCGCTTTCGTCGATTATTGCCTTTGATGCGTGGCGGTACTTTCCGTTCGCCTTTTTGTTCATCCTGGCGAGGCTGCAGGCGATTCCGGCGCCGCTGTACGAGTCCGCAGATGTTGATGGCGCGACGCCCTACCAGAAATTCTTCCGGATCACCGTACCGCAGGTAGCGGGCGTGATCGGGACGCTGTTTCTCCTGCGGTTTATGTGGACGTTCAACAAGTTTGATGATGTCTTTCTCCTCACCGGTGGAGCCGCCGGTACGAAAACGCTGCCGATTCAGGTCTATGACAACGCCTTCGGCCGCGCCGATATCGGAGCGGGCGCAGCCACGGCGGTGATGCTCTTTTTGTTTCTCGCCGTGTTTCTGACGATCTATTTTCGATATACCCCTGAGGAGGAAGCGTGATGAAGCGCTCCGTGAGTGTCCTGGTGGCGGCCCTGACCGGTATGATCGTCGCGTACGTGGCCTTTGGTGTTTGGCGTCTGCTGTTGGCGGTCTTCTCGGATTATAGTTCAACCGCCGTTCCGGCGATGGTACTGCTCTTATCCGCGATTCTGGGAGCGTTGTTTCGGACGGTGCACCTGGCTCCCGATTCGTTCCCGCCGTGGCTGCGGCGGCCTCCCGGACGAATTGCGTCGCTCGCCGGGGCGGCGTGGATCGTTCACAGCGTGGTATCGTCGTTTACTCCATTCGGAATGGGAACGGTTACGGTGTGGGGCACCGGCGGAGTCCTGGTCGGATGGATCGTTGTCGCGTTCACGCTGGAATCGATATTTCGGGCAGTTCCACGTACTGACACCACGAAAACGGAACTCATGTATACGTCCGTTGGCGGTCTGCAGGCGTTTGGGTTTCTCTTCTATATGATCATTGCTCTGTTTCCGTTCTACTTCATGATCGCCTCCAGTATGAAGAGCCGAGCGGTGTTCTTGCAGAACCCCAGCAATCTGGCGATCGATTTCTCTCGCGGACTCGGATCGGTACTGCAGGGGTACACCGAGGTGATTATCCGCTTCAACTTCGGACGGTACATATTCAACAGTACCTTTGTCGCGTTGTTTACCGTGGTTATTACGCTGGTTCCCGCCATCCTGGGGGCCTACGCCGTCACACGGCTCAATTTCAAAGGACGAGATGTGCTGTCCCGCTCTATTCTCCTCATCTACATGTTTCCCGCGATCGTGCTGGTGATTCCGCTCTACAGTGTGTTCTCTCAGTTGGGGTTGCGGGACACGCTGCCGGGGCTGTTGGTGGTCTATCCGGCGATGACGATTCCCGTGGCGCTGTACATGTTGCGGAGCTATTTTCTCACCCTTCCCAAGGATATAGAAGAAGCGGGATTGATCGACGGGTGTACCCGGTTTGAGGTGATCTGGCGGATTACGCTCCCCTTGAGCGTGCCGGCGTTGGCCAGCGTGGGACTCTACGTATTCATGATCGCCTGGAACGAGTTCTTGTTCGCCTTCATGTTTCTTGACTCGCCGGAGATCTTTACCCTGAGCAGGGGAGTTGTCTCGCTGAACTCTCAAGAAGTGCCGCGGCAGTTCTTAATGGCGGGAGCGGTTATTATCACCGTGCCGATTATGGTCCTCTTCTTCTGGTTCGAGCGGTTTCTGGTGGGCGGCTTGTCCGCCGGCGGCGTAAAGGGGTAGCCCGGAGCGGCGGCAGCGCCGCTTCCGCCGTGAGTTCACGGTCCATCGTCGTTCTGCTATACTGCGCGTAATGGCAACCACATACGACGATAAGAAAATCATTTATACGATGCACGGGGTAAGCCGCGTCCGCGGGACCAAGACCGTCCTTAAAGACATCAGCTTGTCCTATTTCTACGGTGCAAAGATCGGCGTGATCGGCCTGAACGGGTCCGGTAAGTCCACGCTCATGCGCATTCTCGCCGGGCTCGACGACGAATACACCGGGGAGATTACCCTCTCACCGGGATACACGATCGGTTATTTGGAACAGGAGCCGCAGCTGGAGAGCGGAAAGACGGTACTGGAGATCGTCTCGGAGGGAGCCAAGGAGATTACCGATCTCCTGGCGGAGTTTGACGCGGTCAATGAAGCGTACGGAGATCCTGACGCGGACTATGAAAAGCTCGGGGAGAAGCAGGCGGCGATCCAGGAGAAACTGGACGCCCTCGGTGGCTGGGATCTGGACGCGCGCCTCGAGATGGCGATGGATGCGCTGCGCTGTCCGCCGGGGGATACCAAAGTCGATGTGCTCTCCGGTGGTGAGCGCCGGCGGGTGGCTCTTGTCCGACTCCTCCTTCAGAAACCGGATATTCTCCTCTTGGACGAGCCCACCAACCACCTGGATGCCGAGACGGTGGCATGGCTGGAGAAGCATCTACGCGAGTATGCCGGCACCGTCATCGCGGTGACCCATGATCGCTACTTTCTGGACAACGTGGCCGGCTGGATTCTGGAGCTTGACCGGGGTGAAGGAATCCCCTGGAAGGGAAACTACTCCGGGTGGCTCGAGCAGAAGCAGGCCCGCCTTGCCCGGGAGGAGAAGGGTGAGAGCCAGCGCAAGAAGACCCTCGAGCGAGAGCTGGAGTGGATCAAAATGTCTCCCAAGGGCCAGCACACGAAGAGCAAAGAGCGGATTAAGCGCTACGAGGAGCTCCTCAACGAGGGCGGCAAGGAGCGCCTCAAAACGGCGCAGCTTACGATTCCCCCCGGGCCGCGGCTCGGAGATATCGTAGTTGAGGCGCATGATCTCAAGAAGGCGTATGGCGATCGGCTGCTGTTTCAGGACCTGAATTTTGAGGTGCCTCCGGGGGCGGTGGTAGGGATCGTCGGGCCCAACGGCGCCGGAAAAACAACGCTCTTTCGGATGATCGGCGGGCAGGAAGAGCCCACCGACGGCACGCTCCGGGTGGGAGAAACGGTGAAGCTCGCCTGGGCCGATCAGATGCGCGGATCGCTGGACGATTCCAAAACGGTCTGGGAGCAGTTATCCGGTGGGCAGGATCTGATTACGCTGGGTGGTGGTCCGGCGGGGACGCGGCAGGTGAACTCCCGGGCGTTCTGCTCCTGGTTTAACTTCAACGGCACCGATCAGTCCAAAAAAGTCGGTGAGCTCTCCGGCGGTGAGCGCAATCGCCTGAACTTGGCGATGATGATTCTGGAAGGCGGCAACGTGCTGCTTCTGGACGAGCCCACCAACGATCTGGACGTAAACACCCTGCGGGCGTTGGAGGAGGCGGTGGATCAATTTGCCGGCTCAGCGCTGGTGGTGAGCCATGACCGGTGGTTTCTGGACCGTGTCTGCACCCATCTGCTGGCGTTTGAGGAAGACGGTGTGTTCTGGTACGACGGCAACTGGAGTGAGTACGCCGAATACCGGCGCAAGAAGTACGGCAATAAAGTTGACCGGCCGCACCGCTACACCCATCGCAGCCTCACCCGGTAGTACCCGGAAGAAGTGCGGCGCTCGTGTGTTCCCGTTCGTTCCCGTTCGTGGCCTAGTACCACTCTACCACCTCGTTCCGCGGGTAGTAGTGGTTGAGAATCGTTTCCGCATCGAACCCGGCTTCCGCCATGTTGGCGGCGCCGGTCTGATCCAGTCCTACCCCGTGGCCCCAGCCGGCGCCCTGGAAATAGAAGTATTCCGGGGCGGCGGAGCGCTCGCCGGGCTCCGGTGAGTCACCGGTGGCGGTATCCAGGCTCGGACCCCGGTAGGGGCTCACCACAAAGAGATTGCTTCGCAGTCCCCCCAGGCGGGAGCGGATCGCATCCCGCCGCACCTCCGTCTCACCTTCGCTGCCGCGGATCGTCACGGATTCTACCCGGCCGGTAATTCCTCGGCGTCCCGGGATAATCGCTTCAATCGTTCCCACTGACTGGTCGGAGTCGGCCAGGCGCTGCTCGATTGCGTTTCGGGGAACGAGGAGCTTCCACCGATATGAGCTGCGCCCGGCGTAGGGGAGACGGCCGGAATAGCTGTCGGGTCGGGACACGAGCCACTGGTATACCGTGTCCGGGCTCCGTTCGGGTTCCAGTTCCGGCAGGAGCGGGTCCGAGGTGGCAACCAGCGAGTTGGGCCAACCCCATACGCTGCCGGCGGCTTCGGCGTAGCCGGCGTGGTTGGCGCTGTACACGGCGTCCAGTGGGCGGCTCCCGTCCTGAAGCACCAGTCCCCGCGTGGCTTCCACCGCCTCCGTGGTCCGATCATGCTCATTGGTGACACCCGGATAGTATGCGGACGTAACCGAGCTGAGCAGATCAAACCCACGGTCATCGTAGCGATTGCGGGGATAAAGCGTATACGACCGCGCCGCGATCGTCTGCGCCTCGAGAGCCGCGCTGGGCCACCAGGCGGGCATCTCCGAGGGCACCACACTGTAGAGGTACTCCTCCACCGAGAGGCGGTTTACCACGGTGAAAACCTCTCCCCGGGGGACGATCTCTATCTCCCCGCGGTAACTGCGATCCTCACGGCCCGAGGAGAACTGGCCATGACCGTAGGTCATATCGAAGATCGTGGTGGTGTAGGTGCGGTCCTTGTATCCCACCCGGAGCGTATCGTTGCCGCGGTAGAGCGTCTCCCCATCCTCCACCGCCACCGTCATCTCATCCCCGTGGGAGTTGACTTCGAGAACTACCGTCCCGGCATCGTTGGGGCTTTCGTGCACCACATCCTCATCCGCGGTCAGCAGGAACGGTCCCCCCGTCTTGAGGTATACCGTCTCCAGGTTTTCCACCAGGCCGACGCGAATCACTTCGGAATCCTCGTACTCATCGGGGGCGGCGGCCACCTGGGGCGGTGTTGCCGCGGCGCGGCGAGCGGCATCGCGAGCGTCGCTGTCGGCGGTGAGAGACGGGCGCCGGTCCTCCCATTCGGAAAGCAGCTCGGGAATCGCATCGTTCCAGGGGAGGGCGAGCCGGGCCCGCTCCAGCTGATCCCACGCCGCGCGGTAATCGCCGAGCTCCCAATGGGCGCGGGCCAACGGAACAAATACCTGAGTCAGGTTCCCATCCTGCCGCAGGGCGGTGCGATACGCTTCACGGGCCATTTCGAACTCGCCGCGGGCCGCCGCCAACCGTCCCAGCGCGTAGTGGGCGTATGGATAGTGCTCGTCATCGGCGGTCTCGATCGCCCGGGAGAAATGGTGCCGTGCCCGAGCGTAATTCGCGCCGGCAACGTGCCTGACGGCGCGCCAGAAGTGATAGCGAGACACCTGCGCGCCCATATCTCCATCGGTCTGACCGCTGAGCTCCCGGGTATCTCCGGGGGAGATACCGGACAGCGCCATGTTTACCTCGTGCTCCACCGCCAACGCTTCGCTCAGTCCGGCTGAGTACTGTCCCGCCTCCTCCGTGCGCCCCTGCTCACGGAGGAGTACCACCAGACTCAGCAGGTACTGTTGATTGTCAGGATCCTGGCTCACCAACTCGCGGTAGACCGCAACCGATCCGGTGTGGTCTCCTTCGTACCAGCGCGCCGCCGCATCTCCGGGATCGGGTTGGGTATGGTTGATCGTTTCAGCGCAGGACGCCGCGGCAATGGTGGTTGCAAAGATAAGCGCGGTAAACACGGTTCGCATGGAGGGCAGAATATCGCAGCTCTCGTGATCTGGCTACGGAGTGACCGCTCTCACGAGGCCGGATGTTGTGCGTTGGCGGTTTTGCGTCCCATCACGAGAACCATAGTGCCCACGAAGAGAATGAACACCCCCAACCAATGGACAGGCTGCAACCGCTCATCAAAGACGAGCATTCCGCCGATCACCGGCACGGCGCTCGCGTGGGCGGTATAGCTGGGTATGACGCGGATCGCCTGGGCTCGGGTATAGGCAACTTGTGCCACCAGCATCGATACCACGGTAATGGCTACGGAAATGATGATCGCCCGGTTTGTGGCGACGCTGACAGCCAGAGCCCAGACCCCTTGGTCCAGGGTGAACGAAAACGCACCCAGCTTCTGAAAGAGTTGGGAAAAGGCGGCCATGCTGCCCGCCAGCCCGCCCAGGATAATGCCGCGGTGGTGTCGGCGGCCTACGCTCACGGCGGCGCCGCCGTACACCGCGATCGCGGCTCCCACAAACCAGTAAAGCCACTCCGTGCGGGCTGATCCGGTGGTATCGAGGGGAACCACGCCGACGAGACCCGCCCCGATTGCCACCGCGATCACCGCCGCAATCTCCCGCCGTCCAACCTGCTCACGGAGAACATATCTGCTGAACACGGTAAGTGATGCCATTCCTACCCCGGTCATCGCTCCCACCAGCGCCACAGATCCCATACCGATCGCCGCCAGAACCAGAAAAAAAGAAAGCGCCGTACCGGTAGTCGAGAGAATCCAGATCACCCAGCCTTTGCGGGGACGCTCCGGAATCGTGTGGAGACCGATCTTCTGGCCGGCCTGGCTGATACTGAGAATACTGTAGCCGGCTATGGCGCACAGTAGAACGATGGCTGAAGACGACATATCCGGATACAGATATTACATAGATCGGCAAATATGGTATACATGGACCGCGAGGAGTCCGCGGGTTATGAAAGTGGTAGTTTTTGTGCTGAACCGGGAAGAACTCCTGGAGCAGGTTCTGGAGGCGTACGTGGAAGCGGGCATCACCGGGGCTACGATTCTCGATTCGGAGGGTATGGGACGGTTCCTCACCTATGAGGTTCCGTTGTTTGCAGACTTTAAGGGTTTCATGAAGGGAAACAAGCCGTATAACAAGACGATTCTCTCGGTAATCCAGGACGACGAAGCGCTGCCACGGCTAAAATCGATTCTGGACGAGGTGTGCGGAGGGCTGTCGTCCCCGGGTACGGGGATTCTCTTCTCGGTACCGGTAGATTACGCGGCCGGGCTGGTGGATCAACAGCCGGAAGAAGACGAGTAAGAGAAAGGGGGACACGATGAGTGACGGAATAGCAACAATTCTCGATCCCAAGGCGATTTCATTGGCGATTCAATCGCGCAAAAAGCCCGACATCATCCGGGAGCTGGTCGAGCTGCTGGGAACCACCGGGGTGGTGAAGGATGTGGACACGGTCACCGGAGAGGTCATGGCTCGAGAAGAACTGGCTACTACCGGCATCGGCAGCGGGATCGCGATTCCCCACTGTCTGTCTGCAGAGGTGACCGGCACCTCCTTGGCGTTCGGACGGAAGATCCCCGGAGCCAAATTTGATGCTGTAGACAAACAGCCGGTCCAGCTGTTCTTCCTCATGGTCGGCCTTCCCGGAGCGCACAACGAACATCTTCGCCTCCTCAGTAAGCTGTCTCGCTACCTCCATGATGCCGATACCAAGGCCAGTCTCCTGGCGGCGGCATCACCGGAGGATATCCTGGAGATATTCTCACAGCGAGAATCTCGGTAGTCGGAAGGTCATATGGAACCCGTCACGCGCTGGAACGTAGTTCGACTTATCGTGACCGCAGTCTATCTTTGGTTCGGGTGGCTGCTGTTTACCTGGTCGGTGGATCCGGAAACGATGTTGTTAGGATTTGCCCAGAGTCTGCTGGTGGCACTGCTGACCTATCCGATCTTCGTGGAACACGATGAAGCGGAGCGCAGAACTCACCTGCCTCGGGTCCGATTTCTCCTGGTGTATCTGGCGGTACTGATCTTTCAGATGTATGTCGCAAGTTTTAAGGTCCTCTGGCAGGTGGTGCGGGGAAGGATCAATCCCGGGGTGGTCCATTTTCGCACCCGCCTCCGCAGTGATGTGGCCAGATTGGCCCTCACCAATTCCATCACCTTGACTCCCGGCACGATCCCGCTACTTCTCGATGATGATCATCTCATCGTTCACTGGCTCGATACCAAGACGACCCACTCTCGCTACGCCTCGGAGTTGATCGCCGGGCCGTACGAGGCTCTGCTCAAACGGATCTGGGTGTAATCGTGGAGCTCACCATGGAACAGATACTGACATACGCGATCTGGTTTTTCGTTGGGTCCGCCGTGGTGAGTATGGTGCGAGTGGTGATCGGCCCGAGCAGCGCCGATCGCATGACCGGCCTGAATATGGTATCGGCCCAGGTGTTGGCGGTACTGGTGCTGGTTGCGGTACGGGAGGGGCGTAGCAGCTATCTTGATGTTGCCCTGGTCTACGATATCTTCGGCTTCATCGGGATTCTGGCGATGGCCCGCTATTTTGGAGGGAGCCGCGTATGAACTGGGGAGCGATCATATTTCTGAGTCTCGGAGTTGTCTTCGGAATTATCGGTAATCTGGGAGTGCTCATCCTGCCCGACGTCTACACGCGCCTCCAGGCATCCTCCACGGCCAGCACCACTTCCGTGTTCTCGGCGATCGTGGCGGGGATGTTCGTGGTGGGGTGGGATCCCATGGCCGGAAAGATAGCGGTAATTGCGCTGTTCTTCTTTGTCACGAGTCCCATCGCGGCACATATCATCGCTCGTTACGCCTGGCACCGAGAGATCGTGCCGTGGCGGCGTAGCTATGCTGAACGGAGGGCGTTCCGGGAGGAAGAAGATGATTGAGCTGCTTCTCATACTCATGATCGGCCTGGCGATTATTGCGTTGACCTCCACGGATCTCCTCACCGCCGTCATTGTGGCAAGTGTATTTAGTCTGGTGAGCTGCCTCCTGTACCTCCTCCTGTCAGCCCCTGATGTAGCGCTGACCGAGGCGGCGGTGGGGACGGGCATCGGCACGGTGGTGTTCATCTGGATCGTGTTTAAGACCCAAAGGAAGGTGTCCCGTGGGCCGCATCGTTGAGGTGGGCGCGATTCTCCTGGTTGCGCTGTTCTTGGTGTTGGCGGTTGGGGGGCCCCATCCGGAAGAAAGTGCATCAGGGCAGGTGGTGATAGAACGGGGACTGGAGGATACCGGAGCGGTAAACCTGGTTACGGCGATTTACCTGGGCTACCGGGC
>CAZNRF010000003.1:0-28979 GCA_964575075.1 uncultured Spirochaeta sp.
GTTTGAAACAGGTATGGTTCGTCGGATCTCTGACTTTTATCGCCTTGATTGGGAAGATATTGCGTCGTTGGACGGCATGGGGGAGACGAGCGCCAAGAAAGCGCTTTCCAACCTCCATGCGGTTCAGTCTGTGCCTCTCGCGCGCTTCGTCGCGGGGTTCGACATCTTCGGAATTGCCGAGTTGAAGATTCAGAAAGTAGTAGATGCGGGATTCTCGACGCTGAACTCGTTGTATGAGGCCTCGGCGGCGGAGTTGGCCCAGGCTGAAGGAATCGCCGATATCACGGCGGAACAGATCGCCCAGGGTATCCGGGACGTGTATCCTCTCATGGAGGAGTTACTACGTACCGGTGCGATCACCGTTGAAGAAGGAGCGGGGGCTGTAGCGGGGAATGAGAGTTTGCCCTTGGAGGGGCAAACCTATTGTTTCACCGGATCGCTCGCGACGATGAGTAGGAGTGAGGCGGAACGACGGGTAGTTGCCAACGGTGGACAGGCTCGAAGCAGCGTCACCTCAAACGTCGACTACCTGGTCACCAACGAACCCGGCGCGGGAAGCTCCAAGCTCAAAAAGGCGGCTGAACTTCATATCCCCGTTATCTCCGAGGAGGAGTTTCTGGAACGGCTTCCGGAAAAAGATAATCTTTGAACGGAAGAGCTGTTGCAGGCCGTCCTTCCACGCTCTAAACTGAGCGTATGTCGTCAGAACTTCGTTCTCAGATTGAAGATTTCTATCTCCCTCGTCAGCTGGTTGACGCGATTCTGGAAGTGGGCGGAATTCCACGAGACAGCGAAGAGGCGGAAGTTGGAATTGGCTTTATCGATATTGCCAATTATACGTTCCTGTCAAAGTTTCTGACGCCCAAAGAGAACCAGGAAGTCCTAAATGGACTGTACACGGCGTTTAATTCGGTCCTTCGGCGGCGCGGCGGGTACCTGAACAAGATTGAAGGCGATTCGCTGATGTTCCACTACGGTGGGCTAATTGATGCCACGGCGCGACACATCGAGGAGCGGGAGGATCTCCAGATCTATATCGCCCGGGAGCTCTTCTACACGTGCGTCGAGATGCAACGGGTGAGCGTGCTGTTCAATAGCGCGGATACCCGTTTTTTGGACGACGCCGCCTCTCGGGAAGATCGCAACGCACTGAAAAAGGCTCTCGCGATTATCGATCGCCTGCGAAATGATGATGCGGTGGCGAATCCGCTGTCAGCTATGTTTCAGATTCGCATTCGAATCGGTGCCAACCTGGGTGAGGTTACCATCGGGAACTTCGGGCCCGAGGGAGCCCGGCAGTGGGACGTGATCGGCATGCCGGTGATCGATGCGAAGCGAATGGAAACGACCGCGCCCGTGGGAGGCTTGCGTGTATCCCGGAAATATTACGAAGTGCTTGAGAAGAGCGGAATCGCTGATGAGTACTACCAACGCTTCCGACGAGAGGCGCAAGCCCTGGGAAGTCGCTATGCGACGATTACCAAGGAAGAATTGTTTCAGCACCGTACTGTTACCATTCGGGAAAAGTCCGGCGCATATTACGAGACGTGTAGTATTCAGGTAAATCCAAACCTCCCGGAACAGATCGCCAACCAGGTTGAGGCGCTTCTCCTGCACGGGCGGTACGGTGCCACTCAGATTTCTGACTTGATCCGCTACTACCGAGGGAACCGCTACGTTATCGATGCTGTGGAGGCGCATTTGGAGCGCTCCGGCGTTGCGATTCGCCGAACGCCGGTCTATCAGATTCTCTATCCCAATCGGTACGAGACGCGTCTTGAGGAGCATGAGGGTCAGGAAATGCAGTTGGAGGGCACCTTGCGGGGGGAATTCTCTCTGTTCGATATCCTCACAAAGGTAGGCAAGTACCAGGACATCATAAACTCCACCACCGTCTCGGAACCTGAAGCGGTTCCATTTGCCAGTTTCGAGCGCTACGTTAGCTTGGCGATGGACCAATATCAGCGACGCTATGAGGAACTCAAGACGGAGATCGCCCAGCGCGCCTATTTTCACAACGTGGTATTCCCTATGGTTTTCAAGTTAATTGAGGCGGCGATTCTGGAGTTTCAGAATAGCCAGGAAGATCTGGAGTTGCTCAGCGGGTAACGGCGGATCTCGTTCTGATTTCTATCGGACGGGAGTCGCCGTTTGCAGGTGGGAAACGCTACTTTACACCTATGACGACATTACAAGATCAAACGGTTCTCGTGGTCGGCGCCTCATCCGGCGTTGGCTACGCGGTGATGGAAGGACTCCTGCAGGAAGGAGCCCAGGTACACGCCTGGAGCCGAAGTGAACCGGACGGGGGGTACCCTTCGGGAGTCACGTATTCGGCAGTTGATGTTACCCAAGATATCTCGGAGCAAAACCCGACGATTCCTGAAAGTCTCGCCGGTGTGGTCTTTGCCCCCGGAAATATCACCTTGGGGGCGTTTAAACAACTGAAGCCTCAGGTTTACATGGACGACTACAATCTCAATGTAGTGGGGGCGGTGCGAGTACTCCAGGCCGTACAAGGCGCACTGGTAGCGGATGGCGGGGCTTCGGTGGTGATGTTTAGCACCGTTGCCGCCGGGGTAGGCATGCAGTTTCACGCCTCAGTTGCCAGCGCGAAAGCGGCCCTCCACGGTCTGACCGGTACCCTGGCTGCGGAGTTCGCCGATAAGAATGTGCGGTTCAATCTTGTTGCGCCATCTCTTACGGACACGCCGCTTGCGAGCCGATTATTGTCGAATGAGAAAAAGCGCGAAGCAGCGGCTCAGCGCCACCCGCTGAAGCGGGTGGGAGCTCCCGGTGACATCGCCCGGGCGGCGCTCTTCTTTCTCAATCCCGACAACTCATGGATAACCGGCCAATGCCTCGGGGTTGATGGCGGGCTTAGCGCGATTTCCGGTCTGTAAGGAACTCCCGGAGGGCGGGCAGAATCCGTCTGCCCGCCACGTGAGCGCCCACGAGATTGCGCGCGGGTGGACCCGTTTCAAGTTCGCCCAGCGCTCCCGCCAGGAACAGGCCCGGCGCCCACTGAAGATCGGGTGGGGGAATTGGATATCCATCTTCCGATCGAGAAAGATTCAACTCCTGGGACAGCTTTTCAACCAGCTCCGGCGCCGGCGGACCGCCAGAAAAACCGGTACATGCAACGACTGCGTCATATTCCCCGATAAGAGGTGCTCCAGGCATGGAGCGACCGGTTTCGCCACGGATCGCCTCACGACCATACAGAAAGACCCGGTTTCCCGAGCGGGCAGCATCAACAACTTCTCCGCGTATCACGCGAATCCTCCGGGCCCGCTCATACCGACGAAGCTCACGGAAAAGATCGGGCGGTACACTCCCGGGGCGACGGCTGCGCTGTATGAGTGCTCTGCGCGCCTGGTAGCTGGATATCGACGCAAACAGGGATGCGCAGCGTGGTCCTACAAAGCAAGGATCACTGTCAAACTGGTGGTTGGTGAAGCGGTCCCGATTCCAGATCGTGACGTGGTGCCCCGCTTCGCTCAATGCCAGTGAGAGATGAGCTGCGGCAATTCCGCCCCCTACGATCCCGATCGAGCTGCCGCGGGGTAGCGTGTCCAGGCCCGATGTATCCTGATGGACATGGTACACCGGCGCGTCTGCGGGCAAGGTAGCCAGGGGCGCCGGAATCTTCACCGGTGGCTGGCCAACCGCCAGAATTACCGCATCAGCGCTAATGGGGTATATAGAATCGTGTTGCGCTACCTCAATACGGTACCCCTGGGACGTCCTATCCTGATGAACCGAACGAGCCCATCCGTGGAGGCGATTGCCGCCACTCAACGTCAGCGAAGCGTGACGCCGAAGGTGCTCGGAAAAGACGTCTACCGACGGTCGGTGATAGGGAGGCGTGTAATCCCGATCAGAGTGCATAAGACGTCGAACCGTTCGATAATCCCGGGCGATACCATGGCTGGCGGGGGAACGAAGAAACCTCATGCAACAGTTTTTGACCCTTCGATGCCACTGGGCAAACGGCTGGTCATGAGGATCGATGATGACCGCCTGGCCAGGTTCAACAATTTTTTCCGACACCGCTCGTCCGAGAATATGCATTCCAATAGGGCCACCACCGACGACGGCAAGTGAGAAGTGGTCCCTGACATCGGAGGAGATTGTCTTTTCTGTATTGTTATTCATATTTTCCACATATGGTTGCATTACGTACTGGTTCCATTCTTGTATTAGCAGTTTTCTTCGTTGGATGCGCTACCCCACCGGATGGGCTCGCACCAATTCGCAATAGTGAGCCCTCGCCGGATTTGTCGCCCCGGGAAGTAGTGCAGATCCAGCTTCAGGCGTTTGGGAACAACAACGCTGAGGATGAAGGTATCGAAATCGGGTTTCGTTTCGCAAGCCCGGGTAATCGCCGGCGTACCGGGCCGTTGCCGCGGTTTGCGGCGATGCTGAAAGGTCCGGCGTACGGCGTGATGCTTGAGCACGACCGCGCAGAGTATGCTGAAGTTGTCGTGAGAGATGAGCAAGCGGTGCAGCGAGTGCGGCTGATACGCGGTGATACCGCAGCAGTGTATGACTTCTACCTTCGTCGCCAGAATGTGGACGACTGTCAAGGTTGCTGGATGACCGAAGCGGTGTATCTCTTCGGTGCCGGAAGAATTCAGGAAGGGCAGCAAACGCTGTAATTGGCGCGCCGGGAAAACTCAGGAATCCTTTTTTATCGTGTTGCCGAACTCGTCCCACGCTGAGTCTACTTGTTTCCGGGAATAGGCGCGCTTCGCCGCCTGAGCCGTGCCGCTCGGGCGCGGAGCCCGGGAGGTGCGCCGCGACGGCGGTGGTGTGGCCGATTCCTTGCGTTTTGGTGCGTTTCCTCCGCGCGCGACCCGCTCCGGCTGGGGAGCAGGACCGGTGGTGTTTTTTATCGCGGTCTGGCCGAGATACCGGCCGCGGTAGCTCTCATATTTTCCAGTGAGGCGGATCCAGATGCGCTTGAGAATCGGCAGCTTCTCAAAGGCCTTCTCGAAGAGATCGAGGGGACGAAGACTAAACCACTCATGCAGCGGCAAAGGCTGCATCGTATCCGGATCAAAGTACGCTGAGAGCCTTTGTTTCAGCTCCTCAACGTTCTGGGCAAGATGGTTTTGTTTGATATGGAGAATCATCGCTTCTGCCAGAATTGACGGCTTCTCTACGAGAGCGGAAACGAATTCGCTCTTGACCCGTACTTGTTCGGCGATCGCCTCATTGAAATTATCAATACTGTAGAACGTTGAGTCCTTGCTCCGTCGAGACGATTTGAGCTGCTCTTCCATCTGGAGCGCAAACTCCGATGCCAGTTCGCTTTCCAGCATTCGAAAATCCTGCAGAAAGAGGGGAAAGATGTTATCCCGATGGATATACTTGCGACGCACAAGCACAATCTTGGGCAACGTGTTCTTTCCCCGGGCCTTCACGTACCGCTCGTAGAACTCCTCCCTGAACCGCTCGAACTCCTCTTGGTATTTCTCTTTCTGCCGCTCAAGCATCTCCGTCAGCGTCGACTGATCGACCCAGCGCTCAGGAGATTCTTTGACCGCCATGGCGATCGCGTTAAGGTCCAGCTGTCTGTTCTCAGCAGCTTCTTTCTTCTGCTTCGCTTCTGCGATCTGGGACTCGATGAGGTTTTTTAACAGTACCGCAGCATGAAAGAAGTTCTCATTAACCGATACGGAACGCATCGATTCCAGATCGCGGCGATGGTCCACCACCGTCCTGGTCAGCGCTAACCAGAAGGTAGGGTCCTTTCCGGCGCACTGCTGCTTCAGATTGAGCAGACTGGTATCTTGCAACTTGGCAAGGGCGCCCAGGAGTGTGGTGTTGCTCAGAAAGTAGCGCATCTTGAGTATCGCCACGTTCACGAAGGGTCTCAGGCGTTTCTGGGTAACCAGTAGCGCTTCGGTTCCCATAGTTGTTACCACAAGCGGTAATTCGGTCGTTTGTTTGCCCGAGTAATATGCAGCGATTTCTTGCGGGGAAACCGGTTGAATCGCCTGACGGGGAATCGTCCCGATCTCATCTTCCACCGTACTCACCAGGGGAAGCGGGTTGAGAATCGACTCGAGCATATTCGTGAAATACTCATCCGCCAATTCTGCAAAGAAGACCGAACTATCCTGATCAGTGAGAACCATCGCCTCCCGCGAGCGTTGCCCATCAGCCACAGATGTTCTGAGGATCCCCATGCGTGCCTGACGCAACTTACCCATAAGGCTCAGGAGATCTGAGATTGTTCCCCCATCGTCATGGTTGAGAAACGAGACGAACCGCTCATAGGGAATTCTCTCCTGCCAGTGCTGACACATGAGGTGGAATACACTTCGTTCCGCTGGGGTGAAATTTCCGGTCTGTGAGAGGAGCTCTTCACGCTCTTTTGTGTCGAAACTTATGTAGTCTGGGCGCATACGTCTCCCTCTCCATAAGTATATCAATCTCTGTTGCTACTGTCATGCGCCGATGACGCGGGGTGAGAAACCGTAGCGGTAGTCGGATATTTACGAGCGGCTGACATTGTCTGTCACTGACTGATACCATGTTAATGAGATTCTAATACTCCATGATTAAAAGACAAGAAGTGAAAGCACAACAATTCAGCGCGATGAACCTTGGTGAACTCTACGATCGAACTCCGGTTCGACCGCTGACGGATGACGATCGGATCGTTATATTCAGCGATCTTCATATGGGAAACGGAGCTCGAACGGACGATTTCGTTCATAACGGAAATCTTTTCAGCGACGTGATCCGTGACTACTACGCCGCGAGCAATTTCCATCTGATTCTGAACGGGGATGTCGAAGATCTTCAGCGATTCCCCATGAAGGCGATTGTTCGCCGGTGGCCGCAGGTGTACCATGCGCTGCAGGAGGTATCGCTGCGGGGTGGGTTGACCCGGATCGTCGGGAATCACGACATCGATCTCCTCGAAGGGGGACCATCGGTGACGCCCCTGGCGATGAGTGGACACGAGTCCTGGCCTGAGGTATTCATCGACGAGGTGTTTGAAGGTCTCCGGTTGCGCTACGATAACGGTGAACTGTTTGTCTTTCACGGACACCAGTCATCACGGTGGTATGAGGAACATAACAATATTGTACGGCTCATCCTTCGGTATCTCGCGAATCCGCTACAAATCGGGAACCGCACCGTGGCTGCCGATAGCCGAAAACAGTTTCGCACGGAACGGCGAGCCTATGAGTTTGCCACCGGACGAAAGATCATGGCGGTTATCGGGCATACCCATCGGCCCCTGTTTGAGTCGATGTCAAAAATAGATGCGCTACAGTTTGAGATCGAGCGGTTGTGTCGGAAGTATCCGAAGAGCAAAAAACCTCACAAAATCGAGAAACAGATAGGATTGCTTAAATCGGAACTCATGGATTCTCAGACCGAAGAAGACGAAGAGCGAAAATCCACGAGTCTCTACCGCGAGCATCTTCTCGTGCCGAGTATGTTCAATTCAGGGTGCGTACTCGGGAAGCGTGGTATGACGTGTCTCGAAATTGAGCGGGGCAAGCTGCGGTTGGTCTATTGGTACGATGCAACTCGTAAACAGAAGTACATTCAATACCGGACCGACTCAGAAGATGAACTTCCCGGTACACCCTACCGACGGACCGTTATCAAGGAAGATAGCCTCGCGTACATTTTCAGTCGGATTCGACTCCTTGCGTGACCGGGCGTTTCCGCCCATGGTATAGTTACTTTGGAAAAGGCTTAACAGCGTGAGTCGTACAGTCAGATTCCCACGGTCCAGCGGCATTCTCATGCATCCCACCTCTCTTCCCGGTCGCTATGGGATTGGAGACTTCGGCCCGGGAGCGTACCAGTTTGTTGATTGGTTGTTGTCCGCTCGCCAGAACCTGTGGCAGGTGTGCCCGTTAGGCCCCACCGGATACGGTGATTCACCATACCAATGCCTGTCGGCCTTTGCCGGGAACCCGTTATTGATCAGCTTGGACCGCCTGGCAGGCAGTCACCTTCTGACGGTCTCGGATTTATCTGGTATGGAGGTGGAATCAGACCGGGTAGACTACGGTACGGTCATTGATTGTCACATTCCGTTGCTTCGCCGGGCGTGGCAACGGTTTGAGGAGCAAGCGGGCCCCCCGCAGCTGCAGCGGTTGCATCGGTTTGTTCGGCGCTCGGCCGCATGGCTCGACGATTATGTTCTCTTCGCGGCCCTTAAAGATGAGGCCGGGGGCGCACCGTGGTACGAGTGGGATAAGGAGGTGCGTCTTCGGGACGCGAACGCCCTGGATCGTGCCAAACGACGCCTCGCCGACGAGCTTCGATTTTATCAGTTTGTTCAGTTCATGTTTTTCTCTCAATGGCACGATCTTCGCCACTATGCGGAGACTGCCGGGATCTCGATTGTAGGGGACATGCCGATATTCGTGGCCCATGACAGCGCCGAGAGCTGGGCTCGACCGGATCTGTTTCAGTTTGATTCTCAGCTGCGTCCGTTGGCAGTGGCAGGAGTACCGCCGGACTATTTTAGCCGCACCGGTCAGCTATGGGGAAATCCACTCTACGATTGGGAGGCGCACCGCGCGGAAGGCTTTCAATGGTGGATCGATCTGTTTCGATCCCGATTCGAGCTGTTTGATTATTTGCGAGTAGATCACTTCCGGGGGTTTCAGGCGTACTGGCGCGTACCCTGGGGTAACGCCACAGCGGAGCGGGGCGAGTGGGTCCCAGGCCCCGGGAAAGAACTGTTTGACCGGATTTTTGACATCCTCGGCCCGTTGCCGATCATCGCGGAAGACTTGGGGGTAATTACCCCGGATGTGGTGGAACTGATGAATCATTGTGGGTTTCCGGGGATGAAGATCCTCCAGTTCGCCTTCGATTCAGGAGAAGGGAACGACTATATGCCCCATAATTATACAGCGCACAGCGTTGTATACACCGGAACGCATGACAACAACACGGTTCAGGGTTGGTTTGAGAACGCATCAGCTGAGGACCGAGCGTTCGCTCTCAAATATATCCACGGGTCTGCATCTGAAGTTCATTGGGATTTCATTCGCACGGCGTTGTCGTCGGTCTCGGACATCGCGATTATCCCTATGCAGGATCTTTTTGGACGAGGATCCGGGTCCCGCATGAACACTCCCGGCACCACCGGGGGCAATTGGCAATGGCGACTTCACAATAGGGGTCTGGAGGACGCCGTGGTCGCCGGCCGACTGCGGGCCATGACCGGCCGGTACGGCAGGATTCATTAGATCGGGTCAGCTATCGATGATTCCGATTGTATACCACCCCGAGTATG
Source organism: uncultured Spirochaeta sp. (assembly GCA_964575075.1). GTDB lineage: Bacteria > Spirochaetota > Spirochaetia > DSM-27196 > Alkalispirochaetaceae > Alkalispirochaeta. Next base: position 9,290 of record CAZNRF010000003.1, read on the forward strand.
TCTCGTCCCTTCCGGCGGGGCATCGGTTTCCAATGGAAAAGTTCTCCCGCCTGTATCGCATCTTGCGCGAGGAGGGGATAGCTTCCGTCGAGAACACCCGGTTTCCGGAACGGGCTGGAAACGAGGACCTCCGTCTCGTTCATGATGCGGCGTATGTAGACGCTTTCACGGGCGGGACCCTCTCTGATAAGGAGGTGCGGCGAATCGGTCTGCCCTGGAGTTCCGCGTTGGTTTCCCGTACCAAGCGCGCCGTTGGTGGTACGTTGCTGACGGCCCGGTTGGCGCTGCGCCACGGAATAGCGCTCAATACCGCCGGGGGAACACACCACGCGCACCCCGGCTTCGGCAGCGGATTCTGCATTTTTAATGACCTTGCCGTCACTGTCCGTCGGCTTCTCTCCGATCGTGATGTGAAGCGGGTGCTCATCCTTGATCTGGATGTTCATCAAGGAGACGGGACGATTGCGGCGTTTCATGATGACCGCCGGGTCTTCTGTGCGGACATTCATTGTGGAGAGAACTTCCCCTTTCATAAGCAGTCTGCTGAGCTCAATGTGGCCCTTCCGGCGGGAACTACGGACCAGTCATACCTGCGACAGGTGGCGTCGGTTCTGGAAGAGGGGTTGGATCGGGCTCGACCGGATTTGGTGCTATACGATGCTGGTGTAGACGTGTTTTTCGGGGATAGACTGGGCAAGTTTCAGATTACCCTCTCGGGAATCGAGACCAGGGACCGACTGGTATTGACCCGACTCGTGACGGCGGGCATACCGGTGGCCGTAGTGATCGGGGGAGGATATCAGAAAGACCTGCAGTATCTGTCCCACGTGCATGCAACTGTGCACCGAGTCGCGGCTTCCCTGTAAACCGGTAAAATTCCCCGCTTCCCCTTGACGGATCATTCTGATCATCGTATCTTCTATTTTAGTTCGACGTTGAACGATATATCATATGGGTCGGGGAGTAGCTATCTATGGCAACCCACTATCGCGGTACCGAGCGGGAACGGCGAGCGCTGGATCTCTTTATTGCGTTAACCAGGTCCTCCGATAGCTTTCAGAAAGCGGCGCTGCGGAAGGCACCGCTGCCTGGGGGACTGACGCTTTCGCAATTTGGCGTCCTCGAGGCGCTTTTGCACCTGGGCTCGTTACCGCAGAGTGTGGTTGGACAGAAGATGCTCCAGAGTAAAGGGAATATCAGTGTCGTGGTGTCGCACCTGGAAGGTCGTGGTCTCGTGCAGCGCAGGCGCTCACCGGACGATCGCAGGCAGCTCTTCTTGGAGTTGACTCCAGCCGGGCACACACTGATTTCCGACTACTTCCCCCTGATGGCTCAAGGATTTGCCGATGGTGCGAGCGTACTGTCGGTAGAGGAACAACAGACGCTGATCACCCTGTGTAAGAAGCTCGGGGTGGGAGCACAGCTAACGTAGGAGATTTCACATGAAAATTTTAATTGTTTTCCATTCCACATACGGCCACATGTACAAAATGGTTCAGGCTGCTGCGGAAGGGGCTCAGGAGGCCGGCGCCGAGGTGGAGCTCAAACGGGTACCCGAGTTGCTTTCCGATGAGGTCATCGCAGCTATGGGAGCAACGGAAGCGCAGAAACAGCTCGCCGACATTCCGGTGGTCGCGGCGGAAGATCTGGAACAGGCGGATGGAATTATCTTCGGCGTCCCCACCCGGTTCGGAAATATGGTTGGGCAGATGCGCATGTTCCTGGATTCCACCGGTCATCAGTGGGCAAAAGGTGCGTTGGTTGGCAAAGTTGGAAGTGTGATTTCATCGTCCGCAACGCAACACGGAGGTCAGGAATCAACAATTCTGACAACGCAGATTACCCTTCTGCATCACGGTATGGTGATTGTGGGACTTCCCTACGCATTCCAAGGTCAGACCACGATGGACGAGATCTCCGGGGGATCGCCCTATGGCGCGTCCACGATCGCCGGCGGTGACGGTAGTCGCTTGCCGAGTGAGAACGAACTTGCCGGGGCTCGCTTTCAGGGAAAGCACGTGGCGCAAATAGCCGGAAAACTCGCCTGATCGATATGACGGGTTGATTGGCGCGGCTGGGGCCTATTGCTCCGCACGGTGGATACTCCGGTCGTTCGTGCGCGGTGTAGGGGAGAGGCATCTGTATTACACCGTCTCCTACACTGCGTTTCGTCCGGCGTTGATGATCGCTGCCATCGATTTAACAACCAGTTTCTTCATCGCCTCCCGGTCAGTGTGAGGTGCGACTTCGGAGCGCAGGCGGGAGAGTCCGTATTGCTGGATGGTAAGTACCGGTAGCACGATATGCTCGCGAAGTGTAATCGACTGTCGGGTAGTAGAGTCACTCGGCAATAGTGCATCACTTTCGGTTATCTCTAACAGTGCTCTTTTTGTTCGCTCCAGCTCCTCTTCAAGGGATCGCCACAGGCCTCCATAGCGCTCATCCTCGGCGAGGTACCGAGTAATATCAAAATTTGCCTTGCTGATACTCTGCATACTGTTCTCTACCAGTGTCCGAAAGAACAGGTGCTGACGAAACAGCTGTCGTAATGACTCATGGTGTCCCTCGTCAAGGAGCGTTTGGAGTGCCTGGCCGAATCCATAATAACCGGGAACGTTCTGCTTCATCTGACTCCATGCACCAACAAATGGAATCGCCCGCAGGTCTTCCAACCGCAGCTGATCACTGGAACTGCGGGATGTGGGCCGAGAGGCGTTATTCGCGTCACCGTACAGCTTGAGAGGGGTCATCGTCTCGAGATAGGAGAGGAACTGCGGGTGTTGCTTCAGGTTCCGGTACGCTTCGAGACTAAGATCGCTAAGACGCTTCAAAAGGTTTCGCTCATCAACCGTAAGAGGCCGGTAATCCTCCGAGAGTAAGCGTGTCTCCAGACCTGCGGTAACGAGCTGTTCCAGGTTGTACCGTGCCGATTCGGGGGTACCAAAGTTGGCAGTGATTGTCTGGCCCTGAATCGTGAGGTGGATTTCTTCGCCGGCAGTCCGGCGATCCATTCCGCGATAAAACTGGTGAGTTTTGCCGCCCCCTCGGGCTGGTGGACCGCCCCGGCCCTCAAAAAACACGACCCGGACACCGTGCTGAGCTGCCTGACGGGCAATAGCCTCTCGGGTCGTGTAGATAAGCCAGTTGGCGGTGACATAGCCACCGTCCTTGGTCCCATCCGAGAAGCCGAGCATGATTTGCTGCACATTATCGCGTGTCGCCAGGTGCTGCCGATATACCGGAGAGTTGTAGAGTCGCTCCAGAATCGTTTCTGCGTTCTGAAGATCATTCACCGTCTCAAAGAGGGGAAGAATGTCCAGACGTACGTCACCTGCGGGGTATCCCGCACATCGGCAGAGGTACAACACTTCCAGAATGTCTGAGGCTGACTGTGTGTTTGATATGATATAGCGGTGTAACGCCCGTGACCCGCTGAGATTCTGAATTTCCTGGGCGGTACGAAGAGAGGCCACCGTATCCGCCGGAACCGGATCATCGTCTATGGTGAGACGATCCGCTATCTCCTGGGATGGGGGAAACTGCTCACTTCGGAGGGCGCGTTCCAGCTCGGTGCATCGCTCATCGAAGGTCAGGTCCGGCGCAATTCCTGTAATGCTGGTCACCGCGCGGCGGTGAACCCGGCTATCCTGACGAAGATCCAATGTCGCAAAATGAAACCCAAACAAACGAACGCGCCAAATCACCGCTTCGAGCTCGGCGGAGAACAGTCCGTCATGTTGATCGTGGAGGTGGTTCCAGAGCTCCACCAGATCGTCTTCAAGAGCGGATGCCGTAGCATACTCCGGTGCGCCATCTACCTCGCGGGTACCGGACAACATCCTGTTTAGCCGCTGTTCTATGACCGCCAGACGTTCTATGGCGCCATCGAATGTGAGCCTTCGGGAGAGCCCTCTCACATCACGGCGATAAAGCTTCAGAATGCTGTTTCTGAGCATCAACGCCACATTAAAGGTGGTCTGAGCATCGACAAAGGGATTTCCGTCACGATCACCTCCCGGCCAGAATCCCAATTCCACGACCGGTTTTACCCGAAGCGCAGCGAGGGCCGTGGGTGCTGCCTCCGTTGCGACTCGGCCATGCACGGCGGGGGCTGTTTCATAGAATACGTGCTCGAGATACCACAATAGGCTCTTCGCCTCGTCCATGGGAGTTGGCTTCTCGCGGTTTCCGAAGCGGGTTTTCCCCAGTTGGAGGAGGTAGTCATAAATCCGCGGTACATCGTTGGCGGATAGCGCCTCGGAAAGGTCGGTGATGATTCCCAGCACCCGGGATGGATAGAACTGCGTAGGATGCGCGGTCAGCACCACTCGTACCCGGAACTGTTCCACAGCTTCCCTCAACTCCGTTTGGCGCTCGGCTTTCGTGATTCGCTCCAGCGTTTCGTTCAGCGTGCCGGTTCCTTCGACATCGATGATGCGGCCGAAGGCTGATTCCTCCAGAGCATCGAACAGCACTACCTGCCGTTCCACCAGCTGTATGAACCGAAAGAGCAGGTCCAGACGGACGTCCGTCTCGGCCAGTTCCTGCTCATTGAGAAACTCCTCTACAATCGTCTCCGGAGACGTTCCCCGGGACAGTTGCGTCCGGGCGCGGTCTGAGAACAGGGGGAGTAGAATGCCGGTGCGCCGGAGCTCCTGGAACGGAAGTCCCAGAAACAGCCCATTATAGAGTTCATATTTGAGGGACACCTCGTCTCTATATCTTTTGGGTTGGGCCATGGAGATGTCCTTTTCAGTTATGCAGCCGGCTGCCTACCGGCGATTTTGATGCGTAGCTTCTGGCTGCCGAAGGCCAGGACATACACTGCGATTGCGAAGGGGTAGACTATGTAATATGCAGACTCTGAAATCCCCACCAGCCCCACGACTACGTTGGGTATGAAAAACAGCAGCGATGCCAACAAGAATAGAGGAACTTCAAACCAGCTATTGGCGGTGAGCGCCCATCCCTGCACCGCGTTGGTAAACGCCAGTACACCCCCTACGGCAGAGGCGAAGATCAGCATTCCCTGGCCCCAACCCTCGGATCCCACCAACAGCAGCATCGGATTGAATACAAACATGAAGGGGATCACCGCCGTGCGGAGATCGTAGATGAATCCCTTGATACCGGTGGGAATCGGGTCAGTTTTGGCGATTGCGGCAGCCGCATAGGCTGCCAACCCCACCGGTGGTGTATCATCGGCAAGAATACCGAAGTAGAAGCAAAACAGGTGAGCCGCAATCGCCGGGATTACCAGACCCACATCTCCACCCAGCTTGGTGATCACCGGTACCGTAATGGAGGCCATTACGATGTATGTGGCGGTTGTCGGCAACCCCATACCGATTACCAGACTGACGAAGGCGGTAATAAAGAGTAACAGGAAGACGTTGCCCATTGAGAGAACTTCCACCATCTGGACGATTCTGCTTCCGATTCCCATGTTGACCACGCCCACGATAATACCCGCCGTGGCAGTTGCCAGGGCCACCGGCAGCATATTCTTACTGCCTTGCACGAGTCCGTTCCCGATAGTAATCGTGAGGCTTCGCGCCGTGGCAAGGACGCCCTCACCGCGGCGAATCGCCGCATAGCCTTCTCGAAGGACGAATATGGCAATCAGAATCATAACCGCGTTAAAGACGGCGAGATTCGGGCTTCGGCGTAACCACGCGAGTTCGTAGATCAGCACCACCAGAGGAATCAAATGATGAAAACCGCGTTTTATGACATCGGTAAATATCGGCAGATCCGCAGCTGTCAGACCTTTCAGTCCCAACTTGGATGCCTCGAGGTGCGTTATGTAAAACAGTGCGATATAGCTGACGAAGGCGGGAATAAAGGCCGCTCGGATTACCTCAAAATAGGACATTGCCAGGTACTCTGCGATTATGAAGGCGGCGGCCCCCATGATGGGGGGCATGAGCTGGCCGTTGGTACTGGCGGCAACCTCGGTAGCCGCGGCAGTCTTGGCGGGGTATCCAACTTTCCGCATCAGCGGAATGGTAAATGTCCCGGTGGTAACAACATTGGCAATACTCGATCCCGAGACCAGCCCGGTAAAGCCGCTGGAAACAACTGCAGCTTTCGCGGGGCCGCCCTTATATTTCCCCAAGAGAGAAATCGAAATATCGTTAAAAAATTGGCCTGCACCGAACTGTTCCAGTAATGCACCGAACACCACGAAGAGGTACACGGTACGCGCGGAAACATCGAGGGGTATACCAAAGATCCCCTCTGAGGAAAGCACGATCTGGTTGGTATACCGGGTGAGACTCACCCCGCGCCAGGCGAGAATCCCGGGCATACTCTGACCGAAGAACGCGTAGAACGTAAAAAACAACGCGATAATGACCATGGGTATACCGATGCCGCGGCGAGCCGCCTCAAACAGCAGCAGAATCAGCACGACACTCATCACGAGGTCCCGCGTAGTCGGCATGCCCATCCGGGTCGTTATCCCCTCCCAATCCAGTACGATATACAACGCCGCCACCACAGCGACGATGGCGATGAGATAATCAATGAGGGGCGTGTGCTTCAGCGAATGGAGTCCAGGAATGTCTCGACTCCGTCGGCGAGTGAAGGGTACACCGAGAAAAACCAAGGCCATCGCGAAAGCGAGGTGTACCGAGCGGACCGTAATACTGTCCAGGATAATGAGCCGCGGCAGCGCCAGCTGAAACAGCGCCCAGGCGAGACTCACCGACGTGATCAGGATGCGATCAAACCGCCGATGCACGCGGGTTATCCCGGTTTCCTCCTGTAAAATCCGCTCAAGTTCCCTGTTTTCCGCCATACACTCCCCAAGCTGTAGAATGAACAGTAATGCGTGAGTGCGACCGTAACGGTCCGGTCGCACTCAGAATAGATATCTACGGAAGCAGATCCGGGTTGATCAGATCAACAAGACCAGCCTCTTCATAGTAGCGCAGCGCCCCGGCATGAACCGGTGCTGACAGTCCCTGCAGCATGTTCTCCTCTGTAAGGACGCCAAACGCTGGATGGAGTTCTTTGAACTCATCGAGGTTGTCAAACACTTCCTTGGTGATCGCATACACCACATCGTCTGACACGGCGGTTGAGGATACCAGAGTTGCCTTAACACCCATGGTGGTTGCGTCCGAATCATTCGCCGCCTGAGGATAGAAATCCGCAGGAATCATCGCCTCAGCGTAATATGGAAACTCCTCGAACAGCTCATCCACTCCGTCGCCCATGATGTCTACGATGCGCACCCGGGTACGACCGCTGGTCGCCTCGGTGATATTACCATTCGGATGACCAACAGTATAGAAGAACGCGTCGATCCGTCCGTCCTGCAGCAGGCTGGGGGCCTCTACCGCGCCGACCTGCTCAGCTTCAATATCGTCTTCGGTGAGACCGAAGGCGCTCAGCACATCCAGCGAGTTCTGGAGCTGGCCGGAACCGGGATTACCGATATTTACCCGCATTCCTTCGAGATCAGAAACCGTTTCAATATCACTGTCAACGGAGGCGATCAGCGTGATTGACTCCGGATGCAGAGAGAATACCGATCGCAGTTCCGGCTGTGCGTTGCCGTCCCACTCGGCCATACCGTTGAGCGCCTGGTACTGGCGATCGCTCTGGGCGATACCAAACTCGAGATCACCGCTAAGAACCGCATTAATATTGAATACGCTTCCTCCGGTAGACTCTACGGAAGCACGAATTCCATAGTCATCGCTCTTGGCGTTGACCATACGACTGATCGCTCCACCAGCAGGGTAGTAGACGCCCGTGACACCACCGGTACCGATCGTTGCAAAGACCGGACCGCTGTCCTCCGCTTCTCCTTGCCCCCCGGCGACAACGAGACCCGCCACCAGAGTAACCAACATCACCGCGAACAGAATTTTTTTCATCTGCTCCTCCTTTTGAAAGTTCTGGCATAAAGTTGCGCTATTCACCGCAAAAATTCAAGACTACATACGCCGTTGATCAATATTTATTCATCTGATCGGGTCGCACACGGAACCTGAAGGTAGATATCATCCTGCGGATCGAACGCCGTCAGCCGATGCCCGAACACGCACCCCGTATCGATTTCAACTGCATTCCGCCGACGCAGCGGCGCTTCCCGGGGGGTATGGCCGCTCACATGGAGACGGACCGGGGGATCCGTCGGCTCGTCGCGATTCCACAACAGCTCAAACCGGACTGACTCAGGAAGCTGCCACGGTCGGTCGGCGTAACGGACCGCCTCAGCGAGCGCGTGGGCACCCGCGCGGGCGTGCGATACATCCATCATCTGACCGGACCATGCCAGTGGCAGCTGAGCCAGAAACCGCAGGTGCTCCGGGGGAATGAGATTCCAGGTCTCGCGGTTTTTGGGGATCGCACCGTAGCTGCGTAGGGTTTCTCCACCACCCTGGCTGATCCAGTGGTTCAGGAGCTGCTGTGGTGCACCGCGAACGTCCGCTACCAGCGGGTGCATATCTTCGGGGTCCAGGCCGGCGCTGCTGATCAAGTCCGGTCGCATGACGAAAACCGATTGCAGAAAGAGCTCATCGTGGTTGCCCAGGACGCATACGGCCTGGCCGCCGTAACAGAGCGTTCTCACCGAAGAAATCACCTGAGAGCTCTCCGGGCCCCGATCAACGAGATCTCCTACGAAGACAAACAGAACCGGCTCGGGGGCGTACCGTTCCCGCACCGCCTCCAGTAAGGCGGTTAGCTCACTTTGTTTCCCGTGCACATCTCCCACCGCGATTTCCCGCATGATCCGTATCTCCCGCACCGAGTATACAACCTCGCCGGGGCTCGTGCTAAGATGCGGCTATGGACGTTCATGCCTACACCCAACAGTTCTCACAAATTGCAATGACCGGACTCAACCTCCGTCCCGGCCAATCCCTGGCCATCAAGGCGGAACCGGAGCATATCGAAACCGCCGCAGCGGTGGCAGCGGCGGCGTATGAGCGCGGCGCGCGGTATGTCGAACTATGGCCGGAGTCTTCCCGGTTGCGCCGGGCCCGACTGGACTTCAGCGCTGATGAATACCTTGATTTCGTACCGCACCATCGGTCACACCGCATACAGGAGTTTATTCAGGACAAATGGGCGCTTCTTTCCATGAAGAGTCCCGTTGATCTTTCCATAATGGATGGGGTAGACGCCGGCCGGGCCGGTCGCGTCGCGCAGAGTGTTCAGGCGGTGGATTCGGAACTCCGTCGCGCCCTCAGCAACGATGAAACGCAGTGGACGGTTATGGCGGTACCTTCGGCGCAGTGGGCCGCCGATGTGATGGGAATACCGGCGGGGCCGGACGCGCTCCTTGCGATGTGGCGCGCGCTGGATCCGATTCTTCGGCTCAGTCACGAGGACCCGGCGGAGTACTGGAAGCACCACGGGGAGGCGCTGAAACGGCGATGCACCGCCTTGGACGCTCTGTCGGTGCAATCTCTGCATTTTTCCAGCCCCGGTACCGATCTTACGATTCCACTTCATGAACGAGCGCAGTGGCTCGGTGGGGGATCGGTTACGCGGGACGGCCTTCCGTTTCTTCCGAATATTCCCACCGAAGAGGTGTTCACGGCACCGTATGCTCCGGGCGTATCGGGGAAGGTAGCAGTCACGCGGCCGGTGAGAGTCTACGGCTCGGTGGTACGGGACGCATGGTTTGAGTTCGATAAGGGAACCGTTGTGGATTTTGGTGCGAAAGAGGGGCGAGACACGCTGGAGTCCTTTCTCGGCATGGATGAGGGCAGTCGACGAATGGGGGAGATCGCTCTCGTCGATAATGCCTCACCGATCGCACAGTCGGGATTGGTGTTTCAGAACATACTCCTTGATGAGAACGCAGCGTGTCATTTCGCCCTGGGTTCCGCATATCCGACGTGCCTGCACGGTGGAGAGGCTATGAGCGATGATGAACTTGCCCAGCTGGGAGCCAATCGCAGCCACCAGCACGTGGATTTTATGATTGGCAGCGATGAGACAAACATTGAGGCGATCTCCGCCGATGGAGCACGCCACCAGATCATGGAACAAGGAAGGCTGCTGCTGTGACCTTCACACTTCCTTCCACCGTGAGCGCCATCATTTTTGACCTGGATGGCACCCTTCTTGATACGATGGCCGTCCACCATCAGGCATGGCGAGAGACGATGGACGAATACGGTATTCAGATTTCCCGAGAACTGTTTGATGACTTTGGTGGTCGGACCACTCCGGATATCGTTGCTGGATTGGAGGACCGCTACGGGCGAACGCTGCCTGCGGAAGAGATCGCTCGGGCAAAGGATCAGGCGTTCGTTCGACACGCTCCCCTGATTCAGCCGATTATGCCGGTGCTGGAGATCGCCCAGTATTATACCCAGCGCCTGCCCCTGGGCGTTGCAACCAATGAACACTTCGGTGTGGCAAACATTGTGATGCGTACCTCCGGTCTCAGCCCGCTGTTCCAGGCGATGGTAACGGTAGACGAGGTTGCACACCCGAAGCCGGATCCCGAGATGTTCCTCGAATGCGCCCGGAGACTTGGGGCGTCGCCGGAAACGTGCCACGTTTTTGAAGACAGTCGGTTCGGAATTGCCGCTGCTGAGGCCGCGGGTATGACCGTAACCGACGTGGTAACGCTTCTGTGAGCGGTACGGCCCGATGAGTTCCTCCGGCCTGATTACGGTAGGGTGCATCGGATTAGGGAGAATCTGCTCGATGCTGGAAGATGACCCGCTTCGGGAGAAGCCGGCCACCCACGCGGGGGCGTTTGCAGCTCGCGATGATTGTCGGATCATCGGAGGGTATGATACCGACCGCGAACGGGTTCGGAACTTTGCGGCCCGGTGGGGCGCGGAGGAATGCCCTTCGGCAGCGGAATTGCTCACCGGGCGTCTTCGTCCTGACGTCCTGGTTATCGCAACCCATCCTGATAGCCACGAGTACTATCTCTCGCGCGCGGTAGCTCATCAGATTCCCGTCGTCATCTGTGAGAAACCGATTGCCCCTACCAGGCGGGCGGCTCACCGGATGGTGCGTCTGGAGCGCCGCGGGACGACTCGCGTGGTGATAAACCATGAACGTCGTTTCTCCCGAGACTATGTATGTGCCCGCCGCCTCATTCAGGACCAGACGTTTGGTCGGTTACTTGCCCTGCGGGGACAGCTATTCTTCGGCCGTACAGCGCGACATGACCGTGTGTTTCTCCATGATGGTACACACATGATCGATGCGATTCACTTTCTCACGGCTGATACCCTCCGGCTCAGACGAAAAATCGGCGCGTACCGGAGCGGCAGGTCGTCTGTTTCACTCCACGGGAATCTCCGTCTCCGGGGTATTCCGGTGTCGATCGAAGTTGGTGCGGAGCGGGACTACCTGCACTTCGAGCTTGATCTGAGTTTCAGTGGGGGGCGAATTCGGATCGGCAATGGTATCTTCGACTGGTCCCGGAGCGAGCCCAGCCCGTTCTATTCCGGGTATCGCTCGCTACTCCCATTACACCGGTACCCGCCGGAACCAACCGGGTATTTCGCGGGGATGGCAGGCGAAGCGGTGCGGCTAATTCAGGATCCAGCGGCACGTTCTCGGTCGTCGGTGGCGGATGGGTGGGAGGTGATGCGCGTCATCTCCACCGCCGGGAGGCTCTGGTGAACGCGATTCTGACCCTTCTGTGGGAGCGGCCGGCCCGGCTGGTGAGCGCCTCATTCGTGGCGGCGGCGTTTATAGGCGCGGCGCTCCTCTCAATTCCGGCCGCCACCACGGCGCCCGGGAGTCTCCCGTTTCTCGATGCGCTATTCACCGCCACTTCCGCGGTGTGCGTTACGGGACTGATCGTTGTTGATACGGCAACCGCGTTTACCCCGCTTGGACAGGGTGTGATTCTGGCGCTCATTCAATTGGGCGGTTTGGGAATCATGGCGTTTGCCGTTTCGACGGTATTCCTGGTTCGCCGGCGGCTTACCATGAGTGAAGCTGAGCTCTTGTCATTCATGCTCAACGAACGCAATCGCAATATGGTGGTGCGACAACTTGTGGGGGTCCTGGTCGCCGCGCTTCTGGTGGAGTTTATTGGGGCCCTTCTGTTGGCAGGTGCGTTTATGGCCCATGGACAACCGCCGGCTCAGGCGTTGTGGTACGGACTGTTTCATGCCGTGTCCGCCTTCGCCAACGCCGGGTTCGGACTCTTCAGCGATAGCCTTGAGCAATTCGTCCACGACCCTATGGTGACCGGCGTGGTGATGTTTCTGATCATAGCCGGTGGCATTGGGTTCGGAACGCTTCTCATCTTTCGCGACGGGCGCCGCGGGGAAGCTGCGGATGACCCCGAGGATGAAATGACCTACCAGCCCCGAATTCGACTGGTCGGGCATCGCTCATCGCTGCGGGATCGTCTCCGGGATCCACGGGCGCTGTCGGCGCGAGTGGCCCTGACGGGAACCGTGATTCTCCTGGTGATCGGGACGATTACGTTTTATGCATTGGAAGCACGCAATGCGCTCTTAGGTATGTCGATCCCGCAGAAGTACATGGCCTCACTCTTCCAGTCGGTTACGTTCCGCACCGCCGGATTTAATACGGTCAATTTTGGCGATGTTCGTCGGGCAACGTTGCTGGTGGCGTTGCCGCTCATGTTCATTGGTGGGGCCTCGGGAGGCACCGCGGGAGGGGTGAAAATCGGTACTGCAGCCGTATTGGGAGCGGAATTCCGGCGTTTTTTTCTTCACCATCGTGATGCAACGCTTTTTCATCGACGCCTGCCGGGCCGACTGGTGACGCAGGCTACGGTGCTGGTTATGGTAGGGCTCGTCACGGTAATGGCAGCGACGGTGGTTCTGTCTCTCACGGAAGCCGCACCACTCGAAGTGATTCTGTTTGAGGTGGTTTCAGCGCTGGGAACAGTAGGACTCAGTGCAGGACTTACCGGCGATTTGAGTGGCGTGGGGCGATTCGTTATCATCCTGCTGATGCTCATCGGACGTCTGGGGCCGTTGACGCTGTTTGCCGCATTCCGTCCGGGGGGAGAGCCGGCAGCGATGCGTATGCCGGAAGGTGAGCTTCCGGTAGGATAGAGGAGAGCGATAAGATGGCAGATACACGAACCGTGACAGTTTTAGGATTAGGCACGTTTGGGCTCAGTCTGTGCCGTGCGCTGGCGCAGACTGACGTTGAGGTAATCGCGATAGACCGGCACGAGGTCAACATAAACGCGATCAAGGATATCGTCGATGTCTCCCTAACCGGAGACGCTACCGACCCGGCCGTGTTGGAAGAGGCGGGAGTGTCCAATTCCGACGTTGCGATCGTGGCGATCGGGGAGCACACCGAGAGTAGCATCATTGCTACCCTCAACTTGCAGGATCTGGGAGTCGGTCAGATCTATGCCCGCGCCATGACGCAGATGCATCGCCGAGTGCTGCGAAAACTGGGAATCACCCAAGTCATCAATCCCGAAGAGGACGCCGCGGTCCGCCTGGCCGCATCTTTCTCGGAACGCGCGATCGAGCAGCTGGTGGATCTGGGAGAGGGGTTTTCCTTCGTCGTGGTTTCGGCGCCGGAACGTTTTGCCGGCAAGAATCTGGCGGAGCTCGATCTGCGTCGCACATTCCGCCTAAATGTGGTAGGCATTCGACGCCTCGCGAGTGGAAGCGCTGAAGGGGGAATCGATTTCAGCTACACCCGGTTTGTTCTTCCTGACGGCAATACGGTCGTGGAGGAGCATGATCGTCTCCTCCTTGTGGGACGGCCGGACGATGTCCGCCGGCTCGGTGATCGTCCCAAATCTCGCAATGGGGGCGCCTCGTGAGCAGGTTCTCCGGAGGTGCCTCGTTTCTTGTTCCGCGTCGTACGATCCGATTCGTGGTGGCGCTGGTGGCAGGGACCGCGGGTGCTGCCCTGACGCTGGTCGTGCATGTTCATCGTACGGCATTACCGGAGGACCTACTCCTGCTCGAGATTGCCGCGGGCCTGCTGGTTGTCACCGTTCTCAGTGCGGCGCTCGTGCCGCTGCGGCTCCGTCGCCTCCATCGCACGCTGCAACGAACCCTCGAGGATTTGGAGTCCGGCACGCTGTCCGCCGTTGAAAACCCCCTTGGTAGCCTGGGCGTGGCGTTTCAGGAGCATTATCGCCACCTGTGGAGAAGCAACATCCTCCATCGTGGGGCGATCGAGGTGCACCGTTCCTTGGTACAGAACCTTGTAGCGCTCCTTGATGTGGGGTGCATCGTCCTCGACGGTAAAGGCACGGTAAACTACCGAAGTGAAGCCGCCGCGGCGTTGGGCGACGACGGGGAGACGCTCGACGTGGCGGTGACCCCACCAATTTCGGAGATCATTTCGGTGCTTGCCGCCGGAGAGCAGATCGAAGACGTGTCTGTGGGCGGGGCGACGTATTACTGCTATCCCGTGTTCGGTCCGGTCTTGCTTCGTCGGAACACCGAGGGAGGGCCACTCCTCGAGCCCCGGCAGGGGCTGGCGTTTGTTCTACTCACCGACCGCCCCTTGAAAAGGGCGGATTCCACGAACAGCACCGCATCTCATGGCAAGGGTGAGGTGAAACAAGGTGTCCTGTTCAGCATCGAGAGTCTTTTTCTCCGCGGAAAGAAGCGGCGGTGAGCCCGGACTGGGCACTGTCCCGGCCCGAGACGGCTATTCTTCGTCGGTGACATCCGGCAGCGCACCATCGCCGGTACGAATCGACTCCATCTGCTGTTGTAATGACTGCATTCTCTCCGCCATTTGAAGCGTCTCCGAGGCCGGCTGAAAGCGTGGATCAAGATTGAGCACTTGCTCGGTAAGCTCAATCGTCTCCTCAAGGTTGCCATCGGCAAACGCCTGGAGCGCATCGAGATAAAGCGTTCGGATCTGATCTTGTTGTTCCCCCCGGCCGCGATCGCCGAGAGAAAACCCAGCCTGTAAACTGAACCGATCAAAGGCGGTAAGTTGGGTGGTCATGTCGAGGGTGTAGTTGATCGTCACCGTCATATCCTGGATTCCAACGCTGCCGCCCATAGTAATTCTCGGATTCCCGCCTTTGAGCTGAAAACCGGAGCGAATCGTAAAGAAGTCTGTGACGGTAACCGCCGTACCGAGGGCATACCCGAACCGCTCCGAAGGGAGCGGAGAGAACGGAGTGAACGGTACGGTGAAATCCGCCCCGATGAGTACGGGCCGGAGCGGCGAGTAGGCGATCCCACTGGTCCACTGAGTGGGTAACGGTTCGCCCCGGACGTTGGGACCGAGGTTCCGGACCACGGTTCCTACCGCAAAATTGCGATCTCGGGATGGATAAAACTTGAGCACATTGAAGCGGGAGAGAAGGCCGACGTCGAGCATAATTGCTGCCGCGGACTGCCCCTCGGCGATCGTTTCGGGAATGCTGCGATAGGCGGTTTTCAGATTCGCCCCGGCAGACACCCCATTGAAGTAGAAGCTATTAAAAAAGTTATACGAGATATTTCCCGCAACGATCGATTCGATATAACGGGCGCTGCCCTGCTGAAGGCCGAAATCATCATACTCAGTGAACGGTACATGCACGAACTTTCCGCCCACCCCGAATCCGAAATCCTCGATCCGGGTGGTATAACCGAGTCCTTCCAAACTTGTATCGGCAATGAGGTTGTTATGAAAGAGTGCAAGTTCGGTAAAGCGGAGATCGGAACTGGCCGCGGGATTGGCCTCGAGGAAGGATACGTCCCGGGCGCCGGCGGTGTAGGCGGTACCCATCCCTTCGTACTCACCCCCCATCGGTACGGAAAGCGTCGGAAACACCGTAAGCCCGGTGTTTTCCACGTCTTCAACGGCAGACCGTGCCGCGATATCGCCATACCAGTCGCTAAACGCTTGCTCAGAGACGCCCGAAGCGTAGGACAGCTGTCCCGCAAGTGTACCAATGAGAAGAATCATCACGGTCCGCCCGGTCCACCTCATCCTAAGGTTCATTCTAACCCGCGCATGCCGATTATTCTATATGGGGCCTCGGTTTGTGTGAGTAGCAGATCGACGCCACGTCGTGGTACATTGATTATCGGGAAGGGAATGGTAAAAACGTCGCGCCTCGTCCTCATAACAGCCATATTGCTATTCTCCGTGGGGGCCCTCGTGTCTGCCGGTGGCCAGCGGGAGGACCCGGTACGCCGGGCGCGGGAGTTGGTATCCGAGAACCGCATTAACGACGCCATTCTGCTTCTCGAACAGGCGGTACGCGAAGACCCGGATCGGATCCAGGATGCCGAAGCGCTCATGCGAACGATTCGGGAGATACGAGGGGAATACAACGTACTCTTCGAACAGCTTATCGACAATCTCATCAACAATCCCGACGATATTGAACGCACATTGCAGATCATCGACCAGATGGAAGATCTGGATGAGTTTCCCAATGAGCGCGTGGTAGAACAGGTGCAGGATGCGCGAATCGTGGCGCAATTGGCGTTTGATCGAAACCTTTTCAACCAGCGCATGGACGAGGCGCGTACGCTCCTCCAGCAGGGAGACTATGTCGCGGCGGTGAATATCTACCGGGAGCTCGATAGCCTCCAGCGGGAGCGGTTCGAGGAACGCGGCTACGGCGATATCTTCATATCTAATGTCAATCGACTGGTTGAAGAGATCGACGCTGTCGCAATCGATTTTTCCCAGGTACTCCCGTCCTATCAACAGGCCGGCAGACAGGTGCTCCAGCAAGCCGAGAACGATATCCTCACCCTTGGCGAGGATGATCTGACACCGTTCTTTTCCCAGGCTGAGCGGGTCGCATCGATCCTGGATCGGGCTGAGACAACCGCCCAGGAGCTCGCGGTCACCCGCTCGCAAGTGCCGCTGCAATTTCCCGACGACCCGGTGGATTGGTACCTGAATTTTCAGGATATGATCGCCCGGGGCCGAGGGGAGTATCGGGAAGAAGAGGGGGTTCTCTTTGCGGTGCGCGACGCATATCGCGGAACGGTAGGCCAACTGGCCGAAACCGGGCGGACGCAGACTGAGGAGCTCTTCGAGCTCGCCGCCGGGGATTTTGAGGCGGATCGTTTCTCTCGAGGGCAAGATCGGTACGCCACGGCGTCGCAGACCGCCGCACTGTGGGAGCGAGCCGAGATGGTGGAGCTCGGGATATTCGAAAGCGAGCCCGACCTGGCCACAGCGGTGGATAGCGCGGGTGCCGGAGAAGCGGCTCCTGCCGTCGCGGCCCGAGCCCGACGGCGTGTAAGCGAGAGTCTCGTGGAGTTGGGTTCCGTCATGTCCGGCTTTGTTGAGCGCTCCCTCGACCGGGACGCCACACTCTTCTCACTTCGGAGTCAGCTGGACTCCGTCCAAGCAACGGTGGGCACCCTGCAAAGCGGCCGGTCCGAGTTAGAGGAGGCGATTGAACCGATCCAAGCGCTCCCGACGGCGAGTATGGTGCAGAGCACGGAAGAAGTGATTTCTCGCTCCCGACGCCGTTGGGAGGAGAGTATCGCTCGGGCAATGGATCGCGAACGGCAGCTGGTAGTTGCGATCTCTACCAGCCAGACGGAAGGTTTCGTGTCGGAGTTTGAAGAACTCGATGAGCAGATGGCGGAGCTGGAACCGCTCAATCAAGGCATTGAAGAACAGACCGGCGACGATGAAACTGCCGTTCGAACCGTGCGCTACCCCGATGACGCGCTCGAGGGTTATGAGGAGGTGAATGAACGGCTGGCCGAAATGGACACGACCCTTGCTGACGCTGATGAAGAGCTGGCAGGTGCAAATGAGTACGTCCTTGAGAGCCCCCTGGTTCAGGATGAACGGGAACGACTTGCGGACCTGCGAGAGCGAAACACTCAACTGTTGAACGAGTCGAACCGGGGCATCAACGACGCGGAAAGCCTCATAGCCCAAGCTGAAGAGGCGGCAGAGCAGGCGGATGATCTGATCGCGGATACGAGGGCAGCAATCGCCGCCGGTCAGATAGAACCGGCGCGCAACAACTACGCCGCCGCCCGTGACGCATTTCTGGCCTCCCTTGAGCTCCGGGAGAATCCGGACCTGCGGGACGAGTCGGACGCGATCATCCAGCAGGTCGGAGATGAGCTTCAAGAACTCGAAAACGTCATTGTCGTGCGCCAGGTGCGCGAGCTTATCACCCGAGCGGAGGACCTATACGGGCAGGACAACTACGTTGGTGCCCGGGACGCACTGCTTGAAGCGCAGGAAACGTGGGCGCAGACCAATGTAGAACCCAACTCCGAGGTTGAGCGGCTGCTGCGGCTGGTTACGGCAGCGTTGAGCCTCGAGGAGGGAAGAGAGCTTACTGCCACCGATCCGCTGTATCCGATCCTTGGGAATTACCTGAGCATTGCACGGGAGGACTTCAACGCCGGTGTCGCCGCGTATGATTCAGGGAACGAACAGCGGGGGGACGAATTGTTCGATCGCACTATCGAGAATCTCCGCAACATCCGGGATGTCCGTCCACTCAATTGGGATGCCCGTATTCTGGAACTGCGCATCGCCCAGGTTCGCAACGAGGACGACTTTGATGAAGTCTTTGCTTCGCGGTATGAACAGGCGGTATCCCGCCTCGATGAAGCGGGACCTCTTGAGGTATACAGCGAACTCGAGGTTCTCGCGGAGATAAACCCGGACTACCCCGGCATTCAGGCGCAAATACGGGAACTGGAGATTGCGTTAAACCTGCGGGAAAATCCGGTTGATCAGGCGAATATCAACCGCTCCCGGGAACTGTTTCAGCGGGCACAGCAGCTCTCTACCGGGAGCCGCGATCAGGCGGCTGTAGCCGTGTCGTTGCTGGAGGATGCCGTCGACGCCAATCCCAACAATAGCGACGCGAAATTCCTGCTTGATCAACTACGAATCAGGCTCGGCGGACAATCGACGGTAGCGCTCACCAGCGCCGATGAGCAGCAGTATCGACGTGCTCAGACGTTGTTCAGTCAAGGCCGCGCACTGCAGGCGCTCCAGATTACGGAGCGGCTCCTGCAGGATGCGGAAAATCGGACCTATCCCCCCTTGGTGGAACTGCGAAGGAGGATCGGCCTACGTCTCGGCATCTAATCTGGTTGGGGCTCGCGCTGGCTCTTACCCTCGGTCTGGCCGGGGGCCTCGGGGCGCAGGAGTCTCTTTATTTTGAGCCGCCTCGGTCTTTAGGGGGTACGGAAGCTCGTTTTCCGCAGATGCTCTCTGTCTCGGGTCAACTCGTCGTCATTCACCAGGAGAGCGAAAACAGTGATGAGGATGGGGGAGAGATATTTCTTACCGTTCGCCGATCACGCGACGGCCGCGAGTGGGAGACCGCTCCACGCGGAATCGGTCCGATTAGATATTCAGGAGATACCGAACCGTTCATTTTTTCCGCGGCGTTTGGACCGGAAGAGACGCTGTTTGTAGCCGTCACGGAATCCGCAGAGGAAACGGTGATCTATCGAAGTACCGACTTCGGTGACAGTTTTGAGGTGGTTAACCGCGTTTCTACCGAGCGAACTAACGTTGCGCCGCGAATATTCCAGAGCAGCGACGGCTCTATGGTTCTTTTCGTGAATACGAATATCGACGGACGGCAACAATCGGTATACACCCACAGCCCGGACGGCGAGGCGTGGTCGGAAGAGCGTCAGTTGGAGCCGGACGATGAGGTGGGGCTCGTATTTCTTCCGTCGATGGCGTCCTTCCAGGGGCGAGACTACGTCGTGTATCAGGGAATTAACATCACCGACCGCAGTACCTATCAGTTGTACATTCGAAC
>CAZNRF010000004.1:0-25518 GCA_964575075.1 uncultured Spirochaeta sp.
GTCTCGACAGGGTTGCCTTCGCCTCATGAATGGTAACGGTGTGCATAGGAATACGTAGCCTGACCAAGTTTTATAGTCAAGTTAAATCTACTCCGGCAAGCTACCTCACTTAGCCCTGCTGCGCCGGGTATCCCGCCGGCTCCAGCACCTTATTGACCGTCTCCAGGTCGGGGGCGGACTCGCCGGTGTACTCGATCACCACGTTCTTGTTCTTGGCGGAGGCCTTTACCTTTTTGATGCCGTCCACGCCCTGGAGCGCGGCGGTCACTTTGGCCTCGCAATGCCCACAACTGATATCCGGAACGGTGTATTCCACCGTGTTACTCTTTCCAAACAATCCCATATCGTGTCTCCTCTCCTCTTTCTTGAGAATTCTCTTTAAGTGCAGTGAGTTGCTCACTACCGTAATCGAACTGAAGGCCATGGCGATTTCCGCCACCACCGGGTGCAGCAGCCCCATTACCGCCAGCGGAATCGCCACCACGTTGTAAATAAACGCCCAGAACAGATTGGTCTTGATCTTGCCGAAGGTACTCCGGGAGATCTCCACCGCCCGGGGAATCATCCCCAGGCTGGAGCTCATGAGCGTAATGTCCGCCGACTCGATCGCAATATCGGTACCGGTACCGATCGCGATGCCCACGTTGGCCTGCTTGAGAGCCGGGGCGTCGTTAATGCCGTCCCCCACCATCGCCACGGTGCGGCCCTCGCCTTGCAGCTTCTGTACCGCCTCGATCTTCTGCGCCGGCAAGAGCTCCGCAAAGACATCGTCGATTCCCGCGCGACCGGCGATCGCCCGGGCGGCAGTGTCGTTGTCGCCGGTGAGCATCGCCGTGCGCAATCCCAGCCGGTGCAGTCCGGCGATCGCGCCGTGGGCGTCTTCCTTGATCGCATCCGCCAGGCCGTACATGCCCACCAGGCGCCCGTCGGCGGCGGTTCCCACCACGGTCATGCCGTCGCGCTTCCACTCCTCGGCGGTGGCGCGCTGGGCCTCCTCGAGGGCGATTCCCTCCGAAGTCAGCCAGCGAATACTGCCCACCAGAACCGGATGGTTCGATATTGTCGATCGGATTCCGTGCCCCGGCACCGCTTCCACATTATCGATTTCCAAGGTCGAACCCGAGGGTTCCGCCGCGCCCGCACCGCCGCCGTCGGCCGTTTCCGCCTCGAGGTGGCTGCGGATCGCCCGCGCCAGGGGATGCTCGCTCTGCTGCTCCACGGTGAGCGTCAGCAGCCGCGGATCGGGGAGCGGCGCGGCGTTCTGCCCGGCGGCGATGTCGGCGGGACCGGGGGTGTAGTGCTCAGACCGGCGCACTTCGGGGCGGCCCACGGTGAGGGTGCCGGTCTTGTCAAAGACGACGGTGTCCAGCCCACGGGCGGTCTGAATCGCCTCGCCGTTGCGCACGAGGATGCCCCGCTCGGCGCCGTAGCCCATACCCACCATGAGGGCGGTGGGGGTTGCCAGACCCAGCGCGCAGGGACATGCAATAACCAATGTGGCGATCGCGGCGGAGAGGGCGGCGGAAACGTTCATTCCCCCCGAGCCCACGATACCGGCAGCAGTGAGCGCCATCCAACCGCCGAAGGTGAGCAGGGACAGTACCAGAATTGCCGGCACGAAGATTGCGGTGACGCGGTCGGCGAGCTCCTGCACGGGGACGCGGGAGGACTGCGCCTCTTCCACGAGCTCCACGATCTGCGAGAGGAAGGTGTCCTCGCCGGTGCGCTCGATGCGCACCTCGATCGTGCCCATCTGGTTAATGGTGGCACCGACGACGGCGCTGCCCGGCTCTTTGTCTACCGGGACGGACTCACCACTGACGATCGACTCGTCGATGCTGGTGCTGCCGCGGGTTATGGTGCCGTCGGCGGGGACTTTCTCACCGGGACGCACGCGCACGGTGTCGCCCACCTGGAGCTCGGCCACGTCGATGAGTTCCTCGCTGCCCTCGGGGGTGAGGCGGGTGGCCTGCTTGGCGCCCATTTCCAGGAGCTGCTGGATCGCGGAGCTGGCGCGGCCGGTGGCCTTTACCTTGATGTAGTTGCCGATGTAGTTAATTGCCACGATCATCGCGCCGATCGCGGTAAAGTCGTCGATCGCCACCCCCGCCAGGCGCAGTATCCCGGTGGAAAAGGCGGCGGCGGCGCCGATGCCGATGAGGGAGTCCATGGTAAACGCCAGTTTGCGGAAGGAGTTGATCGTGCTGCGGATTACCGGCCGGCCGATGCCGAAAATGACGACGCCCGCAAGGATCGGCGTGGTCCAGGCGGCGACGGCCATCGGAAGGATGTGAATATCCCACACCATGTGCAGGAGCATCTGTGTGGTGAGCGGAAGGGTCACTACCCAGGACCAGAGTAGCCGGTTTCGCTCGCGGCGGAGGTGTTTGTCCGCTTCGGCGCGGCGTTCGGCGGGGTCCACCACGGAGTAGCCGGCGTCGTGGACCGCCTTGCGCAGCGTCTGTTGGAGGTGGTCGCTGTCGGGGGAGGTGGCGCTGGAATCGGCACCGTCGTCCAGCTCCACCAACGCCTTGTGGCCGGCAAAGTTCACCTGCGCCACTTTTACCTGCGGCACTGAGTTGAGCGCCTTCTCCACCGCCGAGGCGCAGGAGGTGCAGGTCATGCCTTCTATATGTAACTGAAGATTCTGTCCCATGTCGTATATAGAATGCTGTTGCACGCTCCGTTTGTCAAGGACCCCCCGGGGGTGGGGTGTCGCCACGTGTTGAGAATACGATGGGGCTCAGGTCTCGTTGGGCAGCGGATAGCGGCGCAACCCGTCTACCGCTTCGAAATGGGAGTCCAACGTCAGGAGTATGGCACCATGTTCCATACACGAGGCGGCGATCCACACGTCGTTGATCGGAATCGGTCGCCCCCGAAGCCGGAGGCCACGTTTGATCTCGGCAAACCACTCTGCCGTTGCTTCGGTAACGGGGACGGTCACCGTTCTCGGACGGGCCTGAAAGCGCCTCAGAATCCGACGGTTTTCCTGATTGCGAGTACCGTTGAGGAACCCGTCAAGCAACTCCCCGATCACCACCGTGGGAAGGATCACCGCCTCGCTGGAGGAGAGAACGTCCGCAATCCGGTGGTCTCCGGCCATAAGCGCGGTGTAGGCGCTGGTATCGATACACACGCGGCTCATCTACGTCCAGTCCGCGGGATCGATCGTGCGGTTTTCCCGCTGAACCTGGGAAAACTCCGCGTGCTCCTCGCTACTCCACAGCCCGACAAACTCCCGGTAATCGTCGGCGTACGCGCCGTCCACCGGAAGCCCCATCTCTTGGGCCAGCATACGCTTAATGAGCGCGTTCTTGCTGGTGTGCCGCCGCCGCGCCTCGCGGGTGAGGCGCTCATTGAGCTCGTCATCAATATCGTGAATCGTTATTGAACTCATGGTTTGCTCCCATGGTTCAAAGTATCGCATATTTGGTTCGGAGACAATCTTCCCACGCCCCCTCCGGCCCGGCGGGACTGCGCAACGACTGTCAGCGGACCATCTGGTTACCCCCCGGGGGTGGGGTGTTGCGGTGGGTAGGGAGATGCCGTAACATGGAGCCATGGCAGATGCAATTGATACGGTAGGAACTGGTCCCGCCAACACGGCGACCGAAACCACGACAGATGCCGGCCGCCCCGCCCTGGGACCGCACGGCGTCAACACCGCCGCGCTCCAACGGATGAAGAGTATCGAGGGCCAGATCCGCGGCATCGAGAAGATGATCCTCGACGAGCGCTACTGCATGGACATCGTGGACCAGATCTCCGCCGTCCGCGCGGCCCTGGCCAAGGTGAGTGAAAACGTGCTCCGCCGCCACATCGAATCGTGCGTGGTTGAAGATCTGCGCCATGGGTCGGAAGAGGATCAGGATCGGGTAGTCAACGAGCTCATGGACGCCTTCGCCCGGCGGATGCGGTAGTCACCCCGGTATACAGAAGCCTGTTGTTCCCACCGAAACGAACCCGCTCTGGGCCGGCGCGGTCACTCCACGCCCCAGCTCTCCAGGAATCGGGCCACCTTTCCGTTGGTATTGGCGGCGGTGCCGTCGGGCATGCGGAGTTCAAGTGCAGCCGTCGGTAATCCAAGGGCTCGGGCCATCGTATCGCGGAGCTTTCCGATGTTTCCCAGCGGATTGGCCTCCACGGTGACGGTTTCCGTCGGTTTCCCCTTATAGCTATCCGGGGAAACGCCGGTGTGGGTGGCCCATTCCTGTCGTAACGTTCCCAATTGCATGTCCGACCGCGCGTTCTTCCCGTTGGGCTTGAGTACCACGATCGACCCCACCGGAAACGCTTGAAAGAGCGGACTTTTCGTCTCCAGGGTGCCGACCAACATGTCATCCCGTTTGGGCTTTACTTCGATTCGTTGCATTCTATTTGGTCCTCCACTGCATGGTATATCCGAGCAAATCCGTCACTCCTCACGGGAGGCAACCCCGCTGATTTCGGTCAGGTCTGCCGGGAAAGTATAGCGAAGTGCCAGCGGAGTGGAACCGCTGGTGGTGTAGTAATTCCAGTTGCTCTGAGTAGCTCCCTCCCCCGGTGGCCACGCGAAAGAATTCACATCGAGCACCACCTGATCGCCGGACACCTCCAGCCCCTCCGGGTCCATGGAGTTGGCCGTGTTGTCGGAGGTCTTGCGAGCCACCAAAAATGTGCCCCGCTCGATTCTGCCGGTGTCCGGGTCCAACCGTGCTATGACCGTGACTTTGGCTCCCCCACCGGCGCCGTAACTCGCGAAGGGAGCATCGCTGAACGCCCCATCGGTCACATGGTTGAGCTGAAAGCGATCACTGTCATTACTCCCACCGTCTGTTGTGAACACCACATACGGTCGGTCTTCGTCGTCGAGGGTAATGAGAACCGCCCGTGCATCAACGGGGGTTTGGTCGTGTCTGATACGCCAGACCTCATTACCAGAAGCGTCAGTCTTCCGCACAAACGGATCCTGGTCGTTGCCGGAGACCTGATCGTACCCAACTTCATATGCAGATCCGTCCGAATCGGTAACTTCCGTCTTCGCCGGTAGAGGATCACTCAGCGTGTCAGCACCATCCGTATCATCACCACCAAGCAGATCATCACACGAGCTGAGAACCAATGAAAGACCTGAGACGATTATTATGAGAGTAAAAAAACGCATGTTGGCAAGATACTTCACGATGTCAATGATTTCCACTTCTTGGTCCGTCTTCAGGCTGAACTGGAGTCGAGTAGACACTTCCCTTGTCAACGCGGTTGGTGATTCCCAAGCTGTGCAGATCCAAAACATCAGACAGAACGACGGCTCGTTCTTGTTGAGTGAGCCAGGAGCGTACGAATTGTGCCTTAGGTGATCGTCAGCGTTCCCACTCCCGAGGTAGCTGTAGCAGGATGTTGCAGCTGTCAGAGTCTCGCCACGGCACGCGAATGGGATTATCCCTGTCGGGAGGCAGGAGTTCTCCATCCACCACCACCTTCGCAGGGCTCTCCGGCGGCAGGTCAACGCGGATTTCAACATGATACCGACAGCCCCGCACCATTCGCTCAATCTGAACGTGGGTCCACGATCGCGGCAGGTTCGGTGTCAATACAAGCCCCGACACGGTGGCTCGAACGCCGAGAATGTGCTCCACGGCCACCAGCATGCCCCATGCGACGGTACCGGTACCGAGGGTGCCGCTACTGCGGCCGAAACTCGGATGATCCTGATCACCAAACCACGCGTTGTGTTGCCAGAAGGGCGGCTGACCACTGTGTTCAACCGGGTTATCCGGATTGGTGGGGAGTACCCGGCGCAAAGTGTCATATGCTCCATCCACGTTTCCCATCACCGCTTGCGCCGCCGCCCAGAACGCGGCAGCGTGGCAGTAGATGCTCCCGTTCTCGGTGCCACCAGGAACCTTCAGGCTGAGTCTCCCCACTTGCGGGTCCCAACCGTGGAACGGTGGGGATAGAATTCGTGGGCCGCAGCGGGTGGATAGATGCGCGTCGACGGCGGTAGCGCACGCATGCGCCTGCTCCAAGGTTGCGCTGCCGCTGAGGATCCCCCATGACTGCGGATTGAGCCATACCCGGCGATCCGTAGCATCACCGAAACGCCGGCCGTCATCATCAATTCCGTAGGCGAATCGGTCACCCGCCCACAGTTGGTCACGCGTTGTCGCGTTCAATTCATCCGCTATGTCTGAACAGCGCTTCGCCAGAGGGTCGTTACCGTAGGCCTCTGCCAGAGGCGCCAGCAGTTGAGCTGCGTAGGCCAGTGCCATCGTGGCCCATCCACTGCCACCGGTGCCCCGTCTTCCCGGCCCGTTCATCGGGTCGGTCCAGTCGCCGTCATGCATACGGAGCAGGCCGTGCTCACCGCGGTCGGCAAAGCGCTCCTCAAGCGCACGACGTAGGTGTTCTATCAGGGGCGCGGTGTCACCGTCGGCAAAGGGCATGTGTTCCGAAAGCCACGTGATATCGCCCGCTTGGTGCACACTGACGCACCAGCAGATGATCAACCAGATGCCGCCGTCGTTGTGACGAAAATTGACCAGGGGATGGTTGGGCTTCTCCCCTGCTCGTGTATTCCATACCTGTAGATGTCCGTCGCGCGTCTGGGCGGCGGTGACTGTCCGCAAGTAGTGCCGCGCTGCCTCGGGGTTGAAGGTAGCATACCCCATCGCATCCTGGAGCTCATTGCGCCAGGGAGTGCTGATGCCGTTTCGCCACAACCGGGTCTCCCACAGCAGTTCTTTTTTCCACCACCGATTCACAAACCGATCCAGATCGGGATCTGGTGTGCTGATGAGTAGACGGCGCTCCTCGCCGCGCCATGCGCCCTCGAGGGCTTCTATCTCCTGCTCAATGGCGCCCGCGCCGAGGAGATCGGCTACCGGGGCGTTGTCGGGGTTTGTCACTGCACCGGCTATCAGAGAGAGCTCCCACGTCTCACCCACGGCGAGTTCAACGTCATATTGAAGCGCAGCGCAGGAGGGTTCAAGAGCCGCCGGACGTGAGGGTAGTCCGTCAGTCACACCCGCCGGCACGGCACCGGGAGGGTTGGTTCCCAGGAAGTCCCGGTCGCACGCAGCCCAGCGATGCGGCACGCTCGACGGGGCGACGAACAGCCAGTTGGCCTGATCGGCCAAATCGTAGTAGTCCGCCCATGCCGCGTGGTGAGGAAAATCGTGGCGCAGGAGCAATCCGCGATCGGCATCCCAATATCCCTGGGACCCCATAACCCCCGCCTCAGGCTGAAAAAGGGCGGTCGTCACGCTGACCAGTTGAGCGCACCGTCCGCGGTTGATGAGGCCAACCGTCCATACCTCCCGCTGTCCAACGCGGGGTACCATCGCCTGCCAGTAGACGACAAGATCGCGCCACTGCGCTTCGATTCGCGTCCAACACGGCGCGTGAATGGCACGCCACTGGGCACCCGGCTTCGGGATCGGCGAGCCGGTGGGACACCAGGTGGCGCCATCATCACCAAAGCGAACCCAGAGCTCTCTCCGGCCCCTACCCCACTGTTGAATCCGCGGCTCCCGGGCAAAACTCACCCCGTTTCCAAAGCCATCTACACGGATGTACGTGTGATCGTTGAATAGGTAGTTCCACCACGCTCCGCCGATGCGAGGGTCCCTGACTTCTACGTATCCTTCATCGGTCCATCGCCACGCATCGGTCACAGCGTGATACCCCGGCGTCGCAACCGACGCTGAAGGTCTGCCACACTGATCTCAGCTACACCGAGGTCCCGGCTCTGCGCTTGGGCCGCCGCGCACGCCGCCGCTTCTCCGAGCCCTATCCACGTACTTTCAAGTCGCACCGAAGAAAATGCCACATGCGTTGCAGACAGGCAGCCGGGAACCAACAGGTTCGCTACCTCCTCGCGACGGGGAAGGAGCGCCCGGTACGGCACGGCGTACGGCTGGACCAATTCTTTCCAGATGCGACCCTCATTGCGAAAGTGTTTGTCGTCAAGGGCCACGCGTCGAACGTGATGGCTGTCGATCCAATGGGAGTTCCAGAGGATATTGTCGGGTTTCTCGCGCTGGTGGAGTACATCGTGCTGCGTCATGACATGTTGCCCCACCATACGCCGTGTCTCCCGAATGTAGGGACGCCACGGCCAATTGCCGTTGGTGGTGTACTCGTCAGCAGCCAATCCCCACCGGTGGGCCTCGTCGCGAATGCGACGCGGTATCTCCGTGCTATGTTCGAGGAAATGTAACAGACCGGCGTTGTGCTCGTAATGATCAGTGATGATCGCTTCCCGGTCGTCCCAGGACCCGTCGGGAAATCCTGCCTGTCCTCCCAGGTGACCAAGTGAGAGAACTGACGCCTGCTTGTTGTTGATTTCCCATTTGGTTCCCGGCTCTACGCCGGTATATCCCGGGATGTTATCCTCGCCCGGCATATAGTGACCCGATGGATGCTTCAAAGCGCCGACAATATCCCAGAACCCGATATCATCGCGTGATGCGATATAGCGTTTCAGCATTTCAAAGCGTTCCTCTCGGTATCCGTCGGGACGGGGAAACGGGACACGATTCGAATCCGAGGAAACCGTCGCTCTAAAATGGTAATTCATGGTGAGATGGTGCGCGGCGCCGGTCTGGAGTGACCCGGGATCAACCGCTTCCACGCCCTCAATGAGTCCCCCTCCCGGTTTGGACAGGTCAACTTCCCAGATTTCGTCGATGAGCATAGCGTGACCTTTGGTGTTTCGGACCTCATCGAGGGAATCAATGAAGCGGATGCCGGCGAGGGATTCACCGTACTCGTCCCGACTTTCGCGCCCGACGCGATAGGACACCCCGGCGGCAGCCATCAGGTCTCCCTCATATGAACAGTCTATGTATTCATGCGCTCCATACACGGCACCGGTCGACAGCTCGATCGCGTCGATGACTCGTCTCCGGCGCGACTCGCCCATCCGGACGCGGAGGATTCGCGCGTTGAGTTCTACCGCGATGGCGTGCTCCGCCCGAATATCTTCCATGATGCGTTGCGCGACGTGGGGCTCCCACCGATGAAGGGGCGCGTCGATACCATACCAGGCGCCGAAACGCCGGAGTAGCTTCATCATCCACCCACCGAAGGTAATCGGGAGCATATGTTCGCACTCGGTGGTGCAGATGCCGTTGGTCCAATGCCCGCCTACCACGGGACTGGAATCGATGACGCGTACGGTAAGCCCCTCTTCAGCGGCTACGCATGCAGCACAGACGCCACCAGGTGTAGCTCCGTATACGATGAGATCCACCGTCGCGTCTTCCGGCTGCACGTTCCCAGAGTCAGATTTCTCCCAGATCAAAGTCGTCTCCATTACAACTCAGCGCTTGAGCCCGATGCTGATCACCGAAGATCCAGATGATATTGGTAGTGCCTGTTACGTGCGATTGAGATTTCATCGATTCCTCCAGGGTCAGCCGGTATGCCATCCGCTGCGCTTCTCACGAATCGTCCACTGGAGCTGCGGAACGTATCGCGCAATGGTCCGGATATACGATGGCCACTCCAGCTCGAATCCGAGGCGGTCGTGCAGCAGGAGCTGAAACTCCGCGGTTAGCTCTCGGTTTTCCGCGATCTCGACCGGTTTACGATCGTGGAGCGCGCACCAGGAGGCAAGCGCCCCGGCGGCTTCTCCGACGTTCCACTCCGCCGGGTGCACACGGTACATCCCATTGGAGAGATGGGTAGTACCGATGTTCTTGGAGGCCGCCAGCAGGTTGGTCACTCGCTGCGGAATGAGCGCTCCCAGCGGTATCTGCGCGGGGTAGGACTCGATGTCGATATAGGAGTCCCCACCGGTACTGGGGTGTAGGTCAATCCGGTAACTGGCCAGTCCTACCGAGTCGTCGAACTGGCGCGCACGCCCCGGCCCATCGGGCCCTCCACGAACGCCGGTGGCAATATCGTTTTCCGTGATCGTGGTGAGCGCGACGATTCGTCGTGACTCCCGGTAATATGCGTCTCGGGCCAGACCGTGGCCGGTTTCAAACACATCCGCGGCCAATTCAACCTCGGGATATCCCGCGCCACCATCGGGCCGAGGAGCTTCCGTCTGCAGCCAGTGAACAAAACTGAGGGTGAGGCTGCGCGCGTTGACCAGAGCCGCGGAACCGTTTGGATTGTCCACGATCGGGGCTTCCCAGTAGTCGATCATCGGCCAGTTGAGGATCGTCATATCGATATCAGCAAGCGTGCCGGTGAGGTTTCGCGGAGTAGCGATCCGCCGGTAGACCCACAATCCCCCGTCCCGGGACATCGGATCGCCATCGATACCGAAGAGTCTGCTCGTCCGGGCCTTCATGGTAAACGGATCAATCACGTCAAACGATAGTTGTGCCCCCGGCCAGTGGGCTGCCGCCTGGGTCCTCCAGTACTCGTATTCATCCGGCCGCGCAACCGGTTCGGCATCGCCATTCTCCCGATACCGAAGGGCGCAACACCAACTGATCGGCTGCTGGTTCTCCGGCTGCGCCTCGGCCGGTGCATGGGGTTCCGCGAACTCGTCCTGGGATTCTGCCCCGATCCGGTACTCCACGCCGGCAAGGGGTAGAAGCGCGCCCGTTTCGGTGGCATCTAAAACGAAGTCGGCAGTGACCGTAAAAGCCCCGAACTCAACTGCCGTGATGCGATCATGATCGGTGGCAACCGCCACCGGCTCCACGCCTCTTCGCACCTCCACCATACCGGACATGCGATACGGCAGCAGCATCTCTTCGATGACCGCCACCGCGATCCGTGGATCATGCGTGACCGGTGAAACATGTCCACCTCCTGGATTGAGTGCCGGATCCATTCGGGCTGAATCCGTCAGGACGCCCATGCGTCGATAGGCTTCACGGATGCGGTGGCGAAGTTCCCGGTACGTCGTTGTGGCACCGGTGCTCTCGATCCACGGATGCTCGTCGGGAGGCACCCCCTGTGAGGTTAATTGCCCGCCCAGCCACTGCTGTTCGGATACGATCAGCGCCGGCACACCAAGGCGGCCACAACTGAGCGCAGCCGCCACCGCCCCAAGGCTGCCTCCCACGATAAGTACACGCGTACGTAACTCGGTCATGATGCTCCTCCGGGTCCTTGTGCATTCTCGACGATCAAGTGGTCATTGAGATACCTGGTTACACCGCGAACATTGGCGTTTTCGCAGACGAACACAGCGGACCCCAGTTCTCTCTGGGATCCGTTTTTCTCCGGGATGATCCGGACGAGTGAATGCCAGGTGTGCGGTGCCACACATACGGGCGTGGTCAGGCGAAAAACGGCAATGTGTTTGGCCGCTATCCGCGCGTCCGACGATAGGTCTATCCCCGCAGCGGCCACCGCAATCGCGAGGCTTCCGTCAAGCGGCGAGAAACACTCCCAGGTCTCCGGATGGTAGTGGAGTGATTCGAGGTGTGTGGTGGTCACACGATTGATTGCGACTTGCCACCCCGCTGCGTCCGGTTGCACAAGCACCGGCGCGAATCCATCCTCTGCGCTTTCAACGGCGATCCCAAACGGTTCGAAATCGTCGGCGGTCAGCTCCCTCGTCACCAGTGGCCGGCGCATCGCCTCACTCCATTGCGGCGTGCTATGCGATCATACCGCGCTCCATCGTGGTGATACCGCCGCACGCGAAAGGGCGGTACAAGCAGGCGTTCGAGCCATGGGCCATAGCCGATGGAAACGCTATCACCGAGTACGAAGAGCTCACAAATAGCGCTATACCCCCCGCGTACCCAGGGCTCGTTCTACGAGCGGCATGACGTAGGACTCGAGCGCGTCGTAGGAGAAGTATTTCTCCGCAAGGGCGTAGTTGCGTTCAACCGCCCGCTTCCGACGATCCCCGTCTGTGAGATACGACACCGTCTGCTCCACGGCGCGTTCGAGCTGCTCCTCCGCCACCTCCACGAGGCCAAGGTCATCGCGACCGGTGATTCGGTCTCCCAATGACGCCACATCGAACCCGACCTGCGCCAGATCGCTTTTCCACACGGGATACTCAAACAGAACGACCGGAAGGCGCGCGAACACCGCCTCGATAAACTGGTTACCCCACCCCTCCCAGATACTGGGATACGTAACCATGTCCGCCTGCACATACGTATCCCACAGCGAGTAGATCTTCTCTCCATCCTCGGTGCGGCCGCGAGAATGCTTGACCCGCTCGCCGGCCCAGATCAGATCCACGCCGCGCCGGCGGGCACGCTCCTCGAGCGCGCCCGGGTAGGCATCGCTCAAGCCGATCCCCTCTACGTAGCCGGAGCACACCAGCACGATTCGATTCTCAGGACCGAACCGGCGACCGTCGTACAGCGGACCTTCCAGCTGCCTGCGCCGGTGCGGTTCCCCGATCCGCCCAACAACGTCGATCGCTAATTCGATCGCCTTGCGGTCCAGCACCCGGGTGGCCTGCAAAAACATCAGATCGTCACGATCCAGACCGAGAGATTCCCGAAAGTCCCGGTTATACTCATCCTCGCTCCACATCGGTACATTGAAATTGAACACGTTCGGCACAACGGTAGACTCGATGCCTCGGTGGCGTCGCAACGCCTCCTGACCAATCCGGTTAATTGTCACGTGCTGCACCCAGGGAAAATCGGGAGGTGCGTAGCGGCGATACAAATCGATCACTTCCTCACAAGTTGGGTACACCTCCCCAGAGTCCTCCCACCAGAAGTCATGGTTATGACAGATCGTGGGGAGCTTCCGTTCTTCGATGATCCGCGCCAAGGCAATCATCCCCGAGAGATTATAGCCGACGCTGAGGAGATTATTCGGCAGGACCAAGTCAACGGCAAGATCGTCGAATACGCGCTCAAACTGCGGCGTGATCACGGCAGCGTGCCGTTCTACCTCTTCGATCAACTCAGCGGGAGTGTCGTAGTCAGTGAGGCGCCGCGTAGCGTTGCGGATGATTCGCTCGGTTACCGGATGAAACGGATACAGTTCCGGAATCGAGTTCCCACCGGGGACATCGTCGTTCCCGGCAATATAATGGACGGTGTGACCGTGGCGCTCCAGGACGGAGCGCCACTTGTCCACCTCGAGCGAGACCCCGTCGGTCCTCCCGAGTCGATGTTGAATAAATGCAAGTACAGCCACCGGGAATCCTTTCAGTCTTCGAGAATGCGCAGTTCGCACGGCACGAACGCGTGCTGAATCTCCGGCCCCCCGGACTCCCGAAGAATCCGCTGCGCCATGCGACCCGCTGCGCGTCCGACTTCCCGAACCGGCTGCTCGACATACGCCTCAACATTGTCGAGGTCCATGAGTTCGAAATCTACGAAGCCGGCAAGGGATACATCCGTGGGTATGCGGTCATCACCCACCGACTTGGCCAACACGTAGATCACCGTGTTAAAGATGCGGCTGTTGAGACACACCATGACGTCGGGCTTTGAAACGGATTTGAGCGCGTTTCGCACCGCATCATAGTCCCGCTCCTGAAACCGTTTTAACGGCACCCGAACGATCCGCCGTTCTGCATCGTCAATTCCACGGCGGCGACAGCCCTCAACAAACGCCGCCTCCCGCGACTCGATGACGGAAACGAAGTCGGTACTGATACACAACGGCGCGGTGTAGCCGCGATCGATAAGCGCCTCCATCATCTCAACTCCCTGATCGTAGCTGGACTCGGAGACGAAATGTCCACCGGCGGTTTTCACATACCGGTCGAGCATGATCACCGTAAACCCCATTTCGCGCAGCTCACGAATAACGCGGGAGTTGTCCGCTTCATAGCTTTCACTGTCGGGACGATCGAAGGGGGCAAAGAAGATCAGGCCGGCGCCCCGCTCCTGAAAGAGGCGGGCATGCTCCATGGCAACATCGTAATCCTGGTTGTGATATCCGATGAGTGTAGACAACCCGGAGGGCCGCAAGATGTCGTTAACACCCTCGATAAGCAGGTCCCAATAGTGAGACTCGGTGCGGGCTTGCAGCAGAGCTCCCACCAACCCGGTCTCCGTTCCGATTGGTGTTGATTCCGATCGAGAAAGCTCGACCACAGTGCCCACCCCTGGGGTTCGCGAGACCATGCCTTCAGCAACAAGAAGACCGATCGCCCGGTCGATCGTC
This sequence comes from uncultured Spirochaeta sp., assembly GCA_964575075.1. Classification (GTDB taxonomy): domain Bacteria; phylum Spirochaetota; class Spirochaetia; order DSM-27196; family Alkalispirochaetaceae; genus Alkalispirochaeta. Next base: position 14,047 of record CAZNRF010000004.1, read on the forward strand.
ACCGACGTCGTGTCGTATTGCTCAGCCAACTGTTTCGTGGTGGGCAGAAAATCACCGGCGACCAGAGCGCCGCTTGCAATGCGCTGACGAAGAGATTCGGCGATGCGGCGATACTTGTGTTTCGACTTCACTTCTTGATTATAGTGTCCCGCAGCAGCTTCTGACATCGTAATTCCCCGTTATCCCTTGAGAGCTCCGCGGGTCAGGCCCGCGATGATGTGCCGCTGCAGAACGGCAAATACCATGAGAACCGGAAGCAAGTTCACCGTGGCCGTCACCGCGATCAGTCGCCAGTCATTTGGATCCTGCTGAACGATGGTGAGCGCGGCAACCGGCAGCGATAGTACGTTGGTATCCCGGAGAATGATCGAGGCGAGGGCAAACTCGTTCCAGGTTCCCACGAACGTGAAAATTGCCGCCGATGCAAGGCCCGGGAGGGCGAGGGGAAAGATAATGCGGCGCAGAATTGTCAGGCGATTACAGCCGTCGATAATTGCCGCTTCATCGAGAGCGCGGGGTATCTTGTTGAGAAACCCCACCATAATCCAAACGCCCCAGGGAATGCGCATGGCCGAATAGAGGATCACCATGCCCAGTCGGGAGTTGTAGATTCCCATACGCCGCATCAACAGGTAGATCGGTATCGCCGAGACCAGAGCCGGGATCATTTGAACAGTGAGAATCAGAATGAGAGTGGCCTGTTTTCCACGAAACTCGCTCCGGGACAACCCGTACGATGCGAACAGCGCAAATGCCAGTGATATCACCACGGCGCCTAAACTGTAGAGCAACGAGTTGGTGAGAAACGTCCAAAAGGGCCACCGCTGTAAGATCAACTGGAAGCCGGAAAAATCGGCAATACTGGGGAAAAGCGTCAGCGGAGTCCGGTAGATCTCGATCGCCGGTTTGATAGACGCCATGAGAATCCAGACCACCGGATATGCGAAGATAAGGACGGCACAGATCGAAATAGCGTGGCGCGCCACGGTGCGCCGGACCCGTTGGGCTACCGTACCTCGCAACGCCATCAGGATGACTCCTTCCCGAATTGGGTATATCGAACGTAGATCACAACGAACAGGAACGTTACCAGGAACATGACAACACCAATCGCGGACCCACGCCCGAGTTGATTCCGCCCCTCGCCAAAGGCGGTGCGAAACATCTCCAAAGCGATCAACGACGTCGCGCCCCCGGGCCCCCCGTTGGTGAGGACGAACACCGTTTCATAGGAGTTTAGCGAGCCGATCAAGGCAAAGATCAGGTTTACGCTGAGAATTTCTTTCATCATCGGGATCTTGATGGAGAGCAGTTTGCGCCAGCTACCGGCCCCGTCAATGTCGGCTGATTCAATGAGCTCATTGGGGATCGTCTTCAGCCCTCCGGACATGAGCAACATGGAGAAGCCAAGACCCTTCCAGATGTACACCCCGATCACCGACGCCTGCGCCATCCGGGGATTGCTGATCCAGCGCACCGGCTCTTGCCATCCGAACCGTGACAAAAGGGCGTTGAGAATTCCGGTGTTCGACTCCAAGAGCATGAGTTGCCAGAGGATACCGATCACCAGACCGCTCACCACCCACGGTATGAGAAACATCATGCGATAGAAGTCCCGACCCCGATAGTCACCATCAAGGAGCAACGCAAGTCCCAAACCCAGCGACATTTGCCCTGCTACGGTTGCCACTAAAAACAGAGCGGTGTACCTCAACGAACGCAAGAATGCCGGACTGGAAAAGATGGCCCGAAAGTTGGCGAGACCGACAAACGTCCCGGAACTGCCCAGCCGCATATCGGTCATTGAGAGCCACAGTTGCCACACGAAGGGAAACGCCCGCATCACCACCAACGCCAGGAGCGCCGGTACGATGAACGGCCACGGGCTTTTGATGAATCGTTCCAGAGACGATTCCGGTCGTATAGGGTTCCCACTCACTGCTGTATCACTCACTCTATACCCTCAAAGCGCGCCCCGGGGTGGATACCCCGGGGCCGGTCTTATGGTGCCGGTGGCACCGATCAGAGATTTTCGTATTCCGTCTGAAGCTCTTCATTCGCCTCCTCGAGTACCTCGCGGGCGGCGTCATTTCCGGATATGTAGCGGCTGAGCGCATCACTCACTACCTGGGAGAACACGAACGACACCGGTACCAGCGGCCGTACGGTGGAATTCTCCAGAGCCTCGGCGGTGGCCGCCATGAAACGGTCCTCGCTGAAAAACGTATCAGAGGTGAACACGCTCTCCCGGGTCGGGGTCCATCCGCCCGCCTTGGTTGTCTGGCGCATTGCGGAAAAGCCGGTGGCGTGGATGACAAAGTCGATCGCCGCCTGCTGCAGATCCGGGTCATCGTCAATCTTCCGCGCGGAATAGACCCATCCGCCGCTCAAACCCCGACCGGTGGGATGTCCTTCATATCCCAGGACCGGCGTCGCCTGCCACAATTCTGCTTCCTCTTCCGGCAGCTTGGGATTGATTTCGCGCACGCCGTAGTTACTGTTTCCGACGAAGCTTGCAACATCCCCCGATAGGAGAAACGGCACTACGCCGCTTTCGCGTGCTGCTGCGGCACCCTCCGGGATAAAGCCGTCCTCCACCAGGTCGCCATAGCTCTCAAAGATTTCTACCCAGATGTCGAGATTGTCACCTTCAAGCAGAATCGGTCGGCCCGAGTCATCAAGAACCTCTCCACCCATCGCAACAAAGTTGCCGTACATATGGAACATCGCGTCCGTGTGGCCGAGAGACACAAAATAGGGCGCAGAGAGATCCGGATTCTCATCGAGGACGTTATCCAATTCTTCTTGGAGCCCACTCAATGTTGTCGGTGGATCGGAGATCAGATCCTCTCGATAGAAGAAGAGCCTGACATCAGTATTATGCCACAGACCGCCAAGCTCACCATTCACCGATTTCAGCGCCTCGATCGTCCAGGGAAAGAAATCCTCCAGGTCCTCCTGGGATAGGTGCGGCTCCAGATCGGCAAACGCTCCCTGCTGCTGCAATGTCGGATAAAAGGGGTTGTTAATCCACACCACTTCCACGGTTCCTTCTTCTATCTGATTGGCAACATCGACATCGTAACTGCTCGCGGACGATATTACCTCTTCTACCCGCACGTTCGGATTCGCGGCTTCAAACGAATCAATCACACTTTGAAATGCGACCTGCCGCTCGACGCGAACATCCCCGGTAGATGCCCACCGGGGTGTGAGCACTCGAACGGTGACGGTTTCATCGCTTTCAGTATCCGTTGCCGGAGCTTCCTCTTGACCGCCGGCAAAAACCAGTCCGGTTATCAATACCAAACTGACCATAATCGACACGACTATTCTGGTATGCGTCATGTACAAACCCTCCTTCGGTTATTTACCTATATTAAAACATAGGTTTATGGTGGCGTCAAAACATATTGTAACCGCTTTCAGACCTATATTTTCCGATAAACATCTCATCGGCGGGGGTCTGTATTATCCTTGATGAATTCGGCGCCATCGGTGCGGAGAACTTCCGTACGCGTCGGTAAAGAGGCGGGTAAAACTGCTGTGACTACCGAATCCACATCGCACCGCAATCTCCCCCACGGAGAGGCGACTATTGAGGAGGAGTGCACGAGCGGCATCAAGCCGGTATTGACGCAGCAGTCCACGGAACGTCAATTCGAACTCTTCCTGTATGACATGACGGGTTCGGTCCGGGCTCAGATGTATGTATCGAGCCACATCCTTCAGCGAAATCTGACAACGGTAGTGCGCTCCGAGATAATGCCGAATGGAGGCCGCCCTGGAAACCCGATCGTCCCCGACCACGGAATTCTGTGGCGGGCTGAGGCGGCAGAGGCGCGCTCCCAATTGCAACAAGAGCAGTCGAACGGTACGCACTCGATCACCGGTTGCCGGAATGTCCGGATCGTTATGTCTCTCACGAGGCGCATACGATGAACGATATTCGTCCAGGTCCAGCACGGTGTCTTTCAGATGAGTCATCGGCCCTGCAAAGAGGACGTATCTGAGTCGCCCATCCTCTTGCACCGGGACGGCGACTTCAACAACGCCGGCGTGGCAGCGGTGTACGCGCCCCTCAGGCCATAGCTCGTGGGTCGCGCGAAACCGTTCCACTTCGAAGTGAATGCAACGGTGCCCCTCGGTTCCGAGTTTCACGTCAACGCAGATCGGGTGAGCATGGCGAAACCGTGATTCCGGCAGTTCATCCCACAACCGGTGCTCGAGGTCATGCACCGTCACCCGTAACCCCGTGACTTTCTCAAATGCGTCGATTGCATCAGCCGCATGACCCATGAAGACAAAGATATCACCAATCATCAGTCCCATGTAGCCGTTATGGGACAGAAGTCAGCCAAACAGTACAACCGCTTTTCCGGGCTACGACGTACACTACCGTCATGGCACGTGATGAACACTACGCATACAGTAGAGATATCCCCGTCTCGGATGAGTGGGATCTGGTTGTCGCCGGCGGCGGCCCTGCAGGCACTACGGCAGCCTTGGCAGCAGCAAGACGCGGCCGAACGGTATGCCTGATAGAGCAAACCGGAGCACTCGACGGTATGGGCAGCAATGGCTATGTCAGTAGCTGGTACTGTCTCGGAAACAACGTCGAAACGATGGTGGGCGGCCTTGCCCGCGAGATTCCGCTGCGCCTCTACGAAGCCGGCGGGGTAGAACCAGGTCGCAGCCCCGAAGAATGGCTGGTAACCAAGCGAGGATTCGGCTTTGATCCGGAGACGATCAAAGTGTTACTGGACCAGATGTGTGCCGAGAGCGGCGTGACGGTGTTCTTCGCGAACAGAGTCGTCGATACCGTTGCCGGGGCGGTGCCGGGCTCGCTTGACGGCCTGGTACTCAGCGGACCGGAAGGATTACGGGTAGTGAAAGGGACGACCATCATCGACGCCACCGGCGACGGTACGGTTGCGCGGATGGCAGGATTCCCGGTGCGCCGAGCCGGTCGCGACACGGAACGCATCATGGCGCCGACGCTGTGTGCCCGTATGGTGGGTATCGACTACAAACGATTCGACCGAAAGCGTGACCAGCAGGCTCTGGTGGACCAGGCTGTAACGGACGGCTTCTTTTCACAACCCGATCGTCACGTGCCGGGCCTGTTTCGTACGGGGGAAGGGAACGCGATCATGAACGCCGGGCATCTGTTCGATACGGACGCCCTCGATACATCCAGCCTGTCCAAGGCCTACGCCTGGGGACGCCGTCTGGCTCACGAATACACCCGGTTCTTTCGTGAACGAGCGCCCGGATGCGACGAGATCGAGCTGGCCGCAACCGCGAACCTCATGGGAGTACGCGAGTCGATCAGGATTCTCGGTGAGTATGATCTGACCTGGGACGATTTTCGAATCCGGCGGACGTTCCACGATCAGATCGGCATTTACTGCAAGCAGGTCGACATCCATGTCTACGATACCAGCCCGGAAGAATACGCCCGGTTTCAAGCGGAGTTTGAGTCCGAGGGTGAAGCGAAACCTGCGGATGGAGAGTATTACGGCATACCCTACGGCGTGCTCGTTCCCAAGGGATCAGTCAACACGTGGGTCGCCGGTCGTTGTGTCTCCACTGACCCAATGGTGAACGGCTCGTTGCGTGATCAGCCGGGCTGTATGCTGCTAGGAGAGGCCGCCGGAAGCGCCGCCGCCCAACACGTGAGAACAGGTCAACCGGCGCACGCTCTCGACACCGCGGAGCTCGTCGGAACGTTGCGGGAAGCCGGAGCGAAACTACCGCAGCCGGAGACGCGGCGGGAAATGACACGAGGGTAAGCTCTCACGATCCGGCTGGGAACGAGTTGGAGGAGTGCCCGGCACCGCCGCCGGGGCGCGGGACTCATTGCGCAGGCAACGTGGTTGTTGCCATTGCGACTTGACCGGAAAGACCAAATAGGTGACTCTTTTTAGGCTGGAGGCGTAATGAATTTGCACACCGATATTCGACCGATCTCCTTCGTCAAATCGAACGCTGCAGAAATGCTTCGTCAAGTAAATGAATCCCACAGCCCGATCGTAATTACCCAAAACGGCGAGGCCAAAGCGGTACTTCTGGATACCACGTCATATCAGGAGATGAAGGACGCCCTCGGCATCATGAAGCTGATCTCGCAGAGTGAATACGATATCCACCACGAAAACACGGCATCTCATGTGGACGTAATGGCCATGGTCAGAAAGCGGGTCGACAGCCATACGTAGAGGAGTACGCTATCCATGGCCGCTTCTCAATCCGCCTCAGCAAACACCTCAGCGAGCGATACCACGAGATCCGGCACCGCCCCCGCCGTTAGGGTGTCTTCCGGGCCATAGACGCCGCTACGCCGATAGGATCCGTCGGTGTCCAAAAAACGGTAGACCTCCACAACCTGTTCATCCTGGTCGACGATCCAGTACTCGCTCACGCCGAACCGCTCGTATAGGTGGAACTTGCGCCGCCGGTCGATGAGGCCACTCTCGGGGGAGACGATTTCCACCACCAGGTCGGGGGGGCCGGTCATGCCCTGTTCCGTGAGCTTGGAGCGATCGCAGGTAACGGTGATGTCGGGTTGGACGACGGTGGGGGTGTCGTCGTCCTCGTCGGCGCTCAGTTTCACGTCGAAGGGGGCATCGTACACGCGACACGGCTTTCCGCTGAGGCTGTTTGCAGCTTGTCGAAAGATCTCCCCGCTGATTTCCTGATGCCTCCGTCGGGGCGCGGGACTCATCGCATAGGCGACGCCGTCGATCAGTTCGTATCGTTCACCTTCCGGCCAGGCGAGATAGTCGGACCAGCTGTAACGTTCCTCTTCTTTAGGCAGCGGCATGGAGTAAGTATGTCGCGGGAGATGGAGTGGAAGTCAATCCCACAGGATCGTCACACCGGAATACTGCCCAATCCATCCGTCACCGGTGACAAGCGTCGCCTCTTCGTCGATGGCCTGGGCGATTAGCATTCTGTCGAATGGATCACGATGCAACGGCTCGAGCTGGGACAGACGATCGGTGTGGGAGAACGTGATCGGCAGGAGCTGTAAGCCGTTCTGCACGACCTCGCGATCGACGATGGTCGGGCATGGAGTGTCCAGTTCCAAACGCCCGATGGCGGTCTTGATTCTTACCTCCCATGATGATTACCTCCTCCCCGGCAAGCGCCTTGGCAACCAATCGAGAGAACTGAGTCTTCGCCTCATACATATTCACCTGCATAGTCAGAATTTAGGGGAGCAATTTGGTGCAGGCAAGCCTCATTGCCATGAAGCAGCGTCACCCTGGTTGATTAGCACCCCGGATCGGCGTGGTATAGTAGCAAGATAGACCAAACCAGGTCGGGATTTATCAGCGGAAGACGGACGGCGCCGGCATGGTAGTGATCAAGATAACGGAAGCGAAGGATCAACTCTCGGAACTTGTTGAGCGTGCGGCGCACGGGGAAGAGATCATTATCAGCAAAGCAGGAAACGCAATGGCCGTTCTGGCGCCGTACAGCGCGGCAACGGGAGAACGTCGGCCGGGACGGCTGCGTGGAAAGATCCGTATAGCCGATGATTTTGACGCACTCCCTGAGGATATCGCCGATGCGTTTGGAGCCGGCGGGGAATAAATCTCCTCCTTGATACGCACATCGCGTTGTGGTGGCTTGCCGATGACCCGTTCGACCGCATGCTTGTCGCCCAAGCAATAGAGGAGCGACTCACCCTGGTGACGGCGGACGAAACGATACCGACCTATCCTGTTCAGTGTCTAGTGAATTGACCGTGCTCCCTGCGGTACGGGGCCACGGTTGCGGACCTCTCCGCCTCCTCGTTGCACCAGCGGCCCGCACTCGGCTACCCTGACGTGCATGGCAGACAAAACCGACCGGGCCGGGGAAACCGGTGGCGGCACCGGCGGCAGTGGCCGCACCGGCAACAAGAAATCATCTCGCGGGCCCGGGCGGCCGCCGAAAGATCCCAACCAGGGGCGGCTGCGGATCGGCAACCAGTGGAACGCGATCCGCATTATCGCCCTCTCGCAGAACAACCCCCTCAAGGCGATTGCGGAGTTCGTGGAGAACTCCATTGACGCGGAAGCCAAAAACATCTCCATCGTGCGGGGCAAGGCGAAGGGCGAGCAGTACCTGAAGGTCATTGACGACGGCACGGGAATCAGTGATTTTCGCTACGTCGCCACTCATATCGGCGACTCCATCAAGCGCCGCCTCAAGGAGCAAGGCCAGGACGGCATCCAGGGGGAGTTCGGCATCGGCCTGTTGAGCTTCTGGACCGTCGGTGAGGAGCTGGTGCTCACCTCCTGCGCACCGGAGGGCGAAGCGCAGCGGCTGCACCTGATGAAGGACTCCCCGGACTATGCGATTCGCCCCTCCCGGGAGCTCTTTGAACGCGCCGGCACCACACTCCACATTCAGCCCCTCCTCCCGGGGGTGCGCAATCTCTCCGGGGAGAAGATCCAGTCCTACCTTGCCAGCGAGCTTCGTGATCGCATCTCCCGCTCCGGCGTTTCGATTCGTATCGTAGACCGCACCGCCCGCAAGGACCTGCTGGTAGAGCCGCGGCGGTTTCACGGCCAGTTACTCCACGGCCTGCCGGAACCGCGCACCCCGCTGGGGGAGATCTACACTGAGCTGTACCTCACCGAGCCCGGCACGGGCACCGGGGTGGGGCTCCACAAACAGGGGACACGAGTTCTGCCGGATATCACTCACTCGGAGGCGTTTCGCCGGCCGCCGTGGACCAGCGGCTACGTGGAGGGCATTGTCGATTGCGCCTTCCTGCAGCTCACTCCCGGCACGCGCGACGGCGTGGTGTACGACGCCAACTTCGACTCCTTTGTGGATGCGATCGCCCCGGTTGAGGAGGCGCTGCTGGAATCGATCGAGGAGCACCGCCGCGCCGAGGACGAAGAGGCGAGCAAGGCGATGCTCAAGCGGATCACCAAGGCGCTGAAGGAGGCGTTCTCCATGCTTCCCGCCGATGAGTACGGCTGGCTCAACGCCGGCGACCGCAGCCGTACCAGGGATCGCCGCGGGAAGCAGGCGGGCACCGACGGCACCGGCGAGGACGGCCAGGGCGACGGAGCCGGCGCGGGGAGCGGTCCAGGCGCGCCGGGTAGTGGGCCGGGCGGCGGCCCCCTCGAGGCGGGAGACGCCTCGGCGGCTGAGGGCGAGGCGCCGGCAGCGGCGCAGTTCGATCCAAACGCGATTCCCTCTGCCGACGATCCGGGAGTATACCGCGACGAGACGGTGGCGCCGGGCACGGCAATAGACGATCCCGCACCGGCGGGCGATCGCGACGGCGGCCAGCGCGCTTTTTTTGAGTATCCCGGCCCCCTGTACCGCCTGGAGATCCGTCCCGCCAAGGCGCGGGTCGCGGTCAACGGCGAGTGCAGCTTGCAGGCGACTCCCCGAGACAAGTCGCGGCGCGCGGTGGACTCCGATGTGGATATCACGTGGGTGGTGGAGCACGGCGGTGGCCGGCTGGAGCCGGAATCGGGCGAGTATGTCACCTACCACGCGCCGGAGGAGCCTGAGCTGGCGGTGGTGCGGGCGCATGCGCGGCAGGATCAGGTGGAATGTGAGGCGCGCGCCACGATTACGGTGACGGCTGAGCTCGGCGGTGCCGGGACTGGCAGCGCCGGCACGGGAGCGGTGGGGAGACAGGGCATGCCCGGCTACACCTACCGCTACGCCCCGGGGGAGTTGTGGCGATCGCGCTATGAACCGGATCAGTCATTGGTGATCGTCAACTCCGGGCACGCCGACTTTGTCTACGCCGCGCGGCAGTCCTCGAGCAAGTTACGGTACGTGGGGCGCCTGTTTGCCAAAGAGATCGTTCTGGCCAACTTTCCCGGCGCTTCACGGGATGAGCTGTTGGAGCGGATGATCGAGTTAGAGCTGTATATGGACCGGGGGTTGCGATAGGGTGTGTCGAGAAGCGTGGTGCAGATCTCAGCAACACGCTTCTAAATACTGCCGGAGGGCCCCCTCAGCCAGTGCAATCGGTAGCGGGCGTCAGGATCGTATTTCGCCGATTGCACCTCCGGATTAAAGTAGCGGTCCCGCCGGGGATCGGTGCCGACCCCCACGGTGTACGTCCAGTTGCCGTAATTGCTCGCCGGGTCGTAATCAATCAGCTGTGACTCAAAATACTCAGCCCCCATCAGCCAGTTCACCTTGAGGTCCCGGGCGAGATAGCTTGCCACGTTCTGTCGACCGCGGTTGCTCATATAGCCGGTGACGGCGATCTCCCGCATGTTTGCATCGATGAAGTCCTGGCCGGTGGTTCCCTCTCGCCAGGCGCTGAAGCGCGTCCAGTCGGTGCTCCAGCGCGGGCGGCGATTCATGGGACCTTCAAAACGAAACAGGGCGCCGCCGAACTTCCGCAGCAGAAACGCGAAGTAATCCCGCCAGATAAGCTCGAAGACGAGCCAGTAGGTAGAGCTGTTTTTCACCCGCTCCGCTTCGTATCGCCTAACCTCAGCAACGATACTCCGAGGACTCAGCGAGCCGTTGGACAGCCACGGGGAAAACTTGGAACTGTAATCGGCGCCGACGAGGCCGTTGCGGGTGTGCTTATACCGGCGAAGCTGGTCCCGCTCCCAGAAGTAGGTGTTCAGCCGCTGCCAGGCAGCCGTCTCTCCACCGGTGAAATGGATGGCAGCGCGGGGATCGGGAGCGGGGGCTGAGCTGCCGGAAAGCGCCTCCACCGTGGGAATGCCAACGGACACGGCGGGGACCGGTGCGGCGGGCACGTATGCACCGGGCGGCTGTACCCTCGGCGCAGAGGATGCGCCCCTCTCGGCGGCGTGCTCCTGGAGTGCAGCGCGAATCTCAGCCGCCGATGCCGGCAGCGGCGGCATCGGCGGCAAACGGGCGGGGCTCGCGGTGGCAGTCAAGGCCGCCGTTGCAGTTGCCGTTGCGGTCACCGGCCGCACGGAAGCACCCTTCTCCACCGCCTTCCTGAAATCGGTATACACAACGGGCATCTCTTCTATCGCAAAGGGGAGATCCTCCGGGTGATACAGAGTCTGGCCATAGTACGGGCGGAGTTGTACCGAGGGAGTGAGACCGTGGGCCACCGCGGGGTTGGGCGTGGGCCCGGCATCGACCCGGCTCCCGCGGGCCGCCGCGGTGAGCTCAGCAACTTCCGCCGCTTCTTCCGTACCGGCTTCATCCTGGTACCAGATCTCGTCCACGCCGAATCGCCGCGCCAGCACCATCAGCACCTGTGCCGGCGGGCCCTGAGCTACTATCAAATCTGACCCTCGCTGCTGCAACGCCCGCTGCAGATCCTCCACCGTTTCGATCAGGAACCGTGCTCGGTGCGGACCAACCTTAGGAAAGCCGAAGCTGGTAGTACCAAACAAGCGCGGCGGAAAGATGAAGACCGGCAGCAGCTGTAGACTCGCAGTACGGGACGCGTGAGATAAGCCGGCGGCGGGCGCTGCGGCAGCGCCACGTGGGCCAGCCGAGCCG
>CAZNRF010000004.1:25618-28040 GCA_964575075.1 uncultured Spirochaeta sp.
GTGAGATAAGCCGGCGGCGGGCGCTGCGGCAGCGCCACGTGGGCCAGCCGAGCCGTTCGCGTCGTCGGGAAAAACCAGCGCCGGATGATCGGTTACGCGCAGGTCGTTGCGAAACCACACCAGACGAGTCATTGGTACTGCCCCCCGGGGTGCCTGTTCTGATACTCGAGAAACGCGGCGCCCCGGGCAATGCGAATCGGCCCACGAATCTCGGCGGGATCCACCGTCCTGCCACCCTGCGTGATTCTGACCACTCCCCGGTGCGCAAGGCGCCGCGCTGCTCGCCGGGTATCCTCCATATGGCGGCGAAAGTCTTCTCCGAAACGCCCACGCGCTACTTCAGAGGGACAGATCGAACTCCCAGGATCCCGGTGTGCCAGGACGCCGGTGATTCCCTCCTCAAGCTCACGGTGAATGCGGGCACCGGCCGTCCGCCGGCACGCAGCGCTGCAGTACTTCCGCGGTGTTCCGTGTTTCCCGTCATCGTTTCGCATATATCGCCCACAGTGGTGACAAATCGGCGCCATGCCGGAAACATAGTCTCGTACCACTCCCGCGACAACCGAACCAGATATCATTCTCCCGGCGCCAACCGCGCCGCCGCCTCACTCAGCGCCTCCCCCCGCGAATCGCGCTCAAAAACGCCGGAGTCAATCACCCCGATCCGTCGCAACCGCTCCCGGGTGTCCGCCGAGGCTCCCGCCACATACACCGGTTTACCCGCGGCGTGGGCATCGCGGATCACGTTTTCCAGCGCCAGCGCCACGGTGGTTCCCAGCATGGAGACATCGGAGAGGTCCACGATCAGAATCCTGCCCCGGCGGTCCATGGCGGCGTGCTCCCGAGCGATCGCCTGAGCCACCCCAAAGATCATCGGCCCGCTCAAATGAAACAGGACGATCCGACCCTGAGCGTCCTCCAGGATCTGCCGCTCCTCCTCCGTAAGGATCGGCTCCCCCGCGGGATCCACCGTGGTCACCCGGGTGGTCGGCAAATTGGACAGCCGCTCGATGGTGAGCACGTTGGCGATAAACACCCCCACCCCCACGGCAACGATGAGGTCTACCAGCACCGTCATCGCCAGCACCAGGTACATCACCACCGTGGCGGAGGTGGAAATACGGTGGGCCCGCCCGAGAAAGCTCCAGTCCAGGATATCCACGCCCACCTTCACGGCGATTCCCGCCAGCACCGCCATGGGAATCACGCTGAGCATCGGCGCCAGCGCCAGAACCGCCACCAACAGCACCACCGACCGAATCATTCCCGCCAGCGGACTGCGCGCCCCGGACGGAATATTCACCACCGTCCCCATGGTGGCGTCAGAGTCGCGGTATCCCCCGAACACCCCGGAGAGGAGATTCCCCAGCCCCTGCCCGATGAGCTCGCGGTTGGAGTCGTGGCGCGCCCGGGTGAGGCTATCGGAAATCATCGCGGTCAGGAGGGAGTCGATCGCTCCCACAACCGCCAGGATTCCCCCGTCGATCAGGATCTGGGTCACCCGGCCCAGGGTGAATCGCGGCACCACGATCTCCGGCAACCCGGCGGGAATCGCGCCAATCGCCCGGTAGCCGCCGTCGGGCATCGCAATCACGGCGATCACCGTCCCCACCACCACCGCCAACAACGGCGGCGGCACGATCCGCCGAAACCGCCGGGGCACCGCAAACAGCAGCAGCAAGGAAACCGCCGCAAGCACCACCTCCCGCGGTTCAACCGACCGCACCAACCGGGGCAGCGCAGCGATCAACCCCGGCGCTCCCCCGGCAGGCGGCGGATGTCCCAGGATGGGAGCGATCTGGGTAACAATCAGGAGCACGCCAATGCCCGACATGAACCCCGACACCACACTGTAGGGCATGAGGGTGATGTAGCGCCCCAGCTTGAACGCCCCCAGCACCATCTGAAACACCCCCGCCACCATGACCACCGTAAACGCCGTGGCCAGCCCGTGCTCCGGATTCGTCGCCACCACTCGGGTGATCACCGCCGTCATCACCACCGTCATCGGCCCGGTGGGCTCGGAGATCAGCGTCCGGGTGCCCCCAAACACGGCGGCGAACAGTCCCACCAGTACCGCTCCGGTGAGTCCCGCCTGCGGTCCCGCCCCGGACACCGCCCCAAAGGTCAGCGCCATCGGCAGCGACACCACCGCCGCCGTGAGCCCGCCAAAGAGATCGCCCCGAAGCGTATCCGTTTTTACTCGGTCGATAACCGACATTCATCCAATATAGAGAGAGCGCCCGGGTGGTGTCGAGGGGTTTGGACACAGCGGGAATTTCAGGTCGAACTGTCGGGTTCCGCGGAGCCCACCCAAAGAACCGTTCAGCCGCTCCCGCCTGGGGGCGGTAACACGGATGCTTGACCTGCCTACAGGTAGTGAATACATTGCAGGCAGCAGGTGATTCCCATGGCGCAATAT
>CAZNRF010000005.1:0-25948 GCA_964575075.1 uncultured Spirochaeta sp.
TCTTCGTTGAGTATTTGGCGCAGGCGCTCGGGAATCGTTGCGTCCTGCATGTCAGGACGGGGCAGGCGCTCCGCCTCCCATCCTAAGTTCTGAGCCCGGAGTATCGCAGCCTGCTGCTGGAACTCGCGCAGAAGGCGGTTCCACTCGACAGCGAGTCCTTGCAGCTCAGACGGGGACGTAGCATTACCGACCGCGTCCTCGCCTTCCAATCGCGTGCGAGCAGACGCGACGTAGTTGAGGTCCGCCCCGTCCATTTCTATAGCGCAGATCTCAAGGAATTCCTCCAGAGACAGGAAGGGCTGTTCTTCCAGCTTCAAAGCGGGAAGGGATGCTACCGTGTAGTAGTACTGCTTCACCGCGAAAACCCTATTCCTTGACGGCGCTCGTCATGAGCTCGGCCAGTCGAGGGTTGAGAAACGCCGAGAGCAGCTCTGCCAGAGACTCATCAGTGAAGTCATAGTAGGCGGAACCATCTTTCGTGCCGATGCGAAAACCTGCGGCAATGCCACGAACAGGGCGAACATCCACACCGGACTGGAGTTTCTCCGCCAGCTCCGAGCGCAACGCCGTTTCGAGGTCTTTTTGATCCTTCTCGTTCACCAGTACGTCAAAATGATCCGACCCGGAGGTGCTCCACGCCTGCACCATGCCAGCGATGATCTCCGCCGTGCGCTCTGCAGTCAGGGACCGGTCGACCGCCTCTTTCTGAACGGTCTCAAAGAGGCGCGTGACTTCCTTCCGGACCGACAGCAAAAGATCCCGAGACGCCTGCTTCAGCGCGGCCTCACCGGCGGCGCGGTGCTTCTGAGCCTCCTGCTCCGCCTGCTGGATGATCTCATCCGCCTGTTGACGGGCATGATCAACCTTCTCTCGAGCTTGCTTCTCTGCAGACTCGACGATCTTTCGGGCGCGCTGTTCCGCCTCTTTCACGCCTTCATCGTGGATCTTGTCAATTATATTCTGAAGTTGGGTTTCCATGCACGGTCCTTTGTGTTCTTCGGTATGGTCTGGCTCAATCGGACTCCAATAATACTGTCAAGCAAACGGTCATGCAAGGGCAAACAGTTGTTCATAAAGAGAGATCGCCGGTAACTTTATACATATCTCCATCACGAACGACGTCGAGATCACGATCGGGGAAGTACTCCGGTAAGAGTTCGTCGACGCGGCGGGCGACATAGGCACGGATTTCTTCGCGGGTCTCGTCGTCCACGGATGTCAATGTGACCATTCTCGTTTCGATGACATAGCCCCGACCGTGATCACTCCCATACCCGGTGGAAAAACTGGCGCCCACATTGAAAAGCCCATCCGTCTCGGGGTTGGAGCTCTTCCCGCGAGGTGGGCGCGCGGGATGGAGGGGATACTCCCCACCCCACTGGTCCTCCAGTTCCGCGTCTATTTGGTCAAAGAGTTTTTTAAGTTTCGTCTCAAACTCCTGAACCTCTCGTCCCCTCATTGTGGAACCTCCCAGCGCGCCTCGACGACGGCGTTTCGGTCGTGCAGCAGCAATTGGCCCATAGGTGCGCTCCAGATAGCGGTGTCGCCCGCTCTGCCCTGTTCCCAGGATGAATCGGACAGCTCCGGGCCGGCGGTAGTGATTTCGGCGGGGGCGCGAAGGGTCAGACGAAACTGCTGATCCCGAAAAACCTCCCGAATGAGCTCTCGCTGCTCACTGTCCACGGCCACGGCGTCACCATTTACCGGAATTTGCAACCGCCCTGACTCGGGATCAAATTGCAGACGGTTCTCACCACCCCACCCCCAGAGGTCAGCGAGGCTCTCCGGTGATCCGATGGCGTACTCGATCCGTACCGTCACCGCATCGGTCTCTTCCCGGACGTGGTGCTCCACCAGCGTTACGTCGTCATAGAGATTCGCCGCCTCCCGCGCGTCCCGCGCCGAGATCGGAATAGCTCGCTCCGGTGATGTGGCGTCAAAGACTCCTAACTCCCACACCTCCGGAGGGATGGTGTAGACCAGTTGCAAGCCGATCTCTTCGCTATCGCGGAAATCGATCGATACTTCGGTGGTAAGACATGAGCTCAACGCAAACACGAGAAACGTGATAAAAATCGATCTGACAACAGCGCGGTTATTCACGGTGCGATCCTAACGTGGCGTGCCGGTTCTACTCAAGCGAGGAACACCACGGTCTTGCCGAATCCGCCCTCCTCAGGCGGTGCGAACTCGTACCGTTCGATTTCCGTTCGCGATTCCAGATAGTCGCGAACCCCCTTCTGGAGAGCCCCGGTACCCATGCCATGAATCACGGAGAACGTGCCTATACCGTTCAACACTGCCGCATCAACCTGCCGCTCCAACTCCTCAATTGCGGTGTGCAGCCGCTTTCCCCGGAGGTCCAGCTCAAAGACGGCGTGCATCCTCGGAACGGAGGCTCCTGCGGGGGCGGTCGGAGCGCCGGATTTCCTGGAGGCGGTACGCCGTTCCAGCTCGGTCACCGGTACCGTCATACGTACGCCACCAAACTGTACCTCCGCTCTCCCGGACCGAATACTTCGAACGGTACCGTCTCGCCGGGTACGGCGGTGCCGAACCTGGTCGCCTTCATAGATTTGCGGGGCATCACCGGCCGGCACGCTCTGTTCCTCCCGGCGGTCGATGAGTTCCTGTTGTTCGTTCCGGTTTGTCTCGATCTCCTGAAGATGGTCCTGGGCCTCTTTGATCTCTTCCCGAGAGATGTCGGCGCCCCGTTCCCGGAGGCGACGCACCTCGCCCTCGATCCGGCGCCGGGCGTCGCGGAGGAGTCGGTCCATCTCCGCCAGGCCGCTGCGACGGAGTTCGGTGGCCCGGGCCTCTACCTCATGTTCCCGCTGGGAAAGGTCGGAATAGCGGCGATCCAGGGCGGCCCGCTCTCGCCGTAGCGTCTCTCGTTCCTGGGTAAGTTCTTCCTCGAGCTCGGTGAGGCGCGTGATGATCTCGGCGACGCTGTTCTCTCGGTCACTGCGATACTCATGGGCTCGACGGAGGATGTCACGGTTCAAACCCTGGCGCTCGGCGGTATCCAGGGCGCGGCTGGCCCCGGGGCGGCCCGGCACGACGCGGTAGGTGGGCTGGTGGGTATCCTCGTCAAATGCCATGGAGGCGTTGGCGGCGCCGGGGCGAGTATAGCCGTAATGCTTGAGCACCGTTTGATGGGTCGTAACAAGGACGGTACTGCCCTGATCGATCAGGTGGTCCACGATCGCCATAGAGAGCGCTGCGCCTTCATCCGGGTCGGTACCGCTTCCCAGCTCATCCAGTAGGATGAGACTTCCGGCCCCGGCGTGATCGCACACCTCGGCCAGATTTTTCAGGTGCCCGGAGAACGTGGACAGCGCTTCATCGAGGGATTGGGCATCGCCGATGTCCACACCCCAGTAGTCGAAGTGGGGCAAGGTTGAATCCTCGGCAACCGGAATGGGGATCGCCGCTTGGTTCATCATGGAGAGGAGTCCCACCGTCTTGAGCAGGACCGTCTTACCGCCGGTGTTGGGGCCACTGATGATAATGATCCGCGTGTCCGCTCCATAGATGATATCGAGTGGAACCGCGGTGGATCCCAATAGCGGGTGGCGTGCTCCGTGCAGAATGATGCGCTCCCCTTCCGGCGCGATCCGCCCGCCATCGCCCCCGGCGTACTTCGCCCGGGCCAGTAGCTGGTCCGCGTGCACCACTCGATGGTGCAGCTCTCGGATCAGGGAAAGGTCCTGGCGCACGTCGTCGCTGAGCTCACGCAGGACGCGTCTGATTTCACGGAGGATCCCGTTGTGGGCCTGCACCAGGTTGTTGTTGAGATCAACCAGCTCCCGCGGTTCAACGTACACCGTTTCGCCGCTACCGGAGGACTCATGAACGATACCGTCGATCCGCCCCCGGAAATTTGCAGCCAATGGTACGACGGTGCGCCCATCTCGTACCGTTGGCTGGTCACCCTGAAAGAGGTGTCGATCCCGGCGAATCATCTGTTCTGCGGTTTCCATCAGACCGTGATTGAGGCGGCGAATCTCTCTTCGCAGGCGAGCCAATTCCGGAATGGCCTCCTCGTTGATCGTTCCCTCGGGAAGAACGATCTCCCGGAGCCGCCCCAGGAGCGCCTTCGGAAGCGTGGCGCCGGACAAGACCCGGTCTACTTCCGGCGGATGTGTCTCCTCGGCACCCGGGCGAAAAAGCTGCACCACCGATTGCGCGAATTCGAGAAACAGCCGCAGATCCCGCAGCTCCTCGATCTCGAGGACCGCCCCCTCCCGCTCCACCGCGGCCAGGATGGGTGCCACCGGTGGAACCGTGCCGCCTGGTAGCGAGTCCCCCTGCTGCAGACGGCGCTGGAGCCAGCGGACGACCGCCTGGTGTTCCGCAAGGATTTCCCGGTCGGTGAACGGAAGCAGCTCGCGGATCTGCTGAGCACCCTCCTCGCTCACCGCTTGTTCGGCGATCCTCGTCCTGATTCGATCAAATTCCAGCGCCTGCACGGAGTTCATCGGTGCGGTCCTTCTGTGGTCTGAATGATTCGGCAGTAGGACGCATACCGCCGAGGAGCGATCTTCCCGGCCGCTACCGCTTCCCGGACGGCGCACGCCGGCTCGTGGGTGTGGCTACAGTTGGGCATACGACACCGGTCCGTGTAGGGGTGAAACTCGCGGAATCCGTATCCGATCTGCCTCACGTCATAGCCGAACAGGTCATACTCTCGAACCCCCGGGGTATCTACATAGACCGTGGTTCCCCCCGCGCCGGAGATCAGCACCTGCCGCGCCAGAGTTGTGGTATGGCGCCCCCGTTGGTACCGGCGTGATACATCCCCGGTGGCAAGTTCGAGTCCCGGAACCAGGCGGTTGATCAGAGAGGACTTTCCCACACCGGACTGCCCGAAAAAGACGGTGGATAAGCCCGAGAGCCGGTCGTGCAGCGCTGCAACATCGGGATCGTCCGGAGCCGTTGCCACCGTGGCGGCAGTTTCGTAGCCGAGGGCGCGCAAGGTGGCCAGATGGTCTTCGGCATCCTCCAGACGCGGTAAATCAGCCTTGTTCTCCACGATTATCACCGGGAGCTGTTCCAACTCCGCCATGACCAGCACCCGGTCAACAAAGGCCGGGCGATACTCGGGAGTTCCGCGGCTGGTAACGATCGCCAGGAGATCCGTGTTGGCGGCGATCGCCTGCATGCGCCGGCGGGTGCGATTCCAGCGCACCACGGTATTCTCCCGGTCGTTCCGAGCCACGATCCGCGGGGATTCTCCGGAGTAGTCCATCGTTACCTGGTCGCCGGGGGCCAGAGGATTATGCTCACCCTCCGCACCGGGGAGCACTTTCCCCTTTAATCGAACGTGTTCGTGGATCGTCCCGGCCTCGTCTCGAACGCTGTAGATGTTGTTGGCGCCCCACACGACAACGCCCGTCACGGCGAGCTCTCCCGGAGGATGCGCCACGGTCCTGGGCTCTCGTTGTTGCAGAGAGAACCGGCCTCGCCGCCGGTCCGGAGTAATATCGGAGATTCATCGGGTCCCAAAGGCTCGGACCGCTCGGGGAGAACGTGGAGTAACCTGCGCGTTACGCCGTCCAAAGAATCCACCACGCGAATCTGCTCTCCGAGAACGGCGGTAAAATGGGAACGGAAGCGTACGAAGTGGGTACACGCCAGTACGACAGTATCCACGTCATCGTCCAGCCGAGGCCGCACCTCTTCCGAAATCACCTGTCGAACCTCCCGGTCATCCTGGGAGCAGTAGTATCGTTCGGCGGCGCTTACGAGCTGCGGTAGCCCCCGGCGGCTCACGCGCACGATTCGGGCGAACTGACGCACGAGATCGTCGGTATAGGGATCGTGGACCGTCTGATTGGTGGCCAGCACCGCGATGTGGCCGCTCTTTGTCAGAGCTGCCGCCGGTTTCACTGCGGGCACCGTTCCCACGACGGGCACGGTAACCGCCTCGCGAAGCGCCTTGAGGGCAACTACGGAGGCGGTGTTGCACGCGACGACGATTGCCTCCACGGGATAACGTTTCATCGCCGAGAGAACGACACGAACGACCCGCTCTCGAACGGTATCGGGGTCTTTCTCGCCATACGGGAACATCCCGTCATCTGCCACGTAGAGGCATGATCGGGAGGGATCTCGCCGCTGGAACGCTTCCATATAGACCAGCCCGCCCACGCCGGAATCGAAAAACAGGATCATCGGCGGGTCTTAAGAAAAGAGAGAATCAAAATCATCTCGGGCTTGGGAGCGCTTGTCGAGTATGGACCCTTGAGAGCCGCCTCCGTTGGGCCCGCCGTGGCGCGGAGTATCGGCCAGGCGAAAATAATCACAAAAATTACCCCGCTCCTTGTCAGTGACCGGTTCCGGAATCGTCTCGCGACAGTCCCAGTGCGCTCCGGGTTCGTAAAACACGCAGTTTCGGCAGCAGCGTACCGGGGCGGCACACTGCGGGCATTCCACCGCGCGGGTAATCACCAGATCCTGCGGAAATGTATAGCCACACTTATAGCAGATAGCCATGGGCGAATTGTATCGGTGGCAAATTGCTTGTGCAAGTTTCTTACGCCCCCTACACTACAGGTATGTTTGTCCGCTCCTGCAGCGCCGACCAGTTGCAACGACTTCTCGAATCAGATGATCCGGTACTGGAGTATCTCGACTGTCGCGGCCTGTCCATTGACAGGTTCGACTTTTCCCGTCGCCATCTGCGGTGGGTTCGGTTTTCTCAGGCGCATCTTCGACGATGCTCATTTCAGGAGGCGACGCTGGAGTGCGTGTTTGCCGATCTGGCGACCCTTCGTGAGTGCCGTTTCGACGATGCCCTCGTGTTTGAATCGGTCTTCGCGGGCACTCATTTGCGGGACAGCACGTTTGTCGGAGCGACCGCCGACCAGTGTAATTTCAATGGTATCGAGGCCCAGGATTCAGATTTCAGCGACGCATCACTGCGACAGAGTCGGTTCTTGAACTCTCGCCTCACCGCTGTGTCTTTTATCAACTGTGACCTCAAGAATACGCTATTCCAGTTCAGTACTCGTGATCAGGTGAGCTTTAAGCATTCCAATTACGAGGAGGCGTGTTTTTGATGGCCCTCCCGGAACCGAACCTTCATGTCATCCCCTATTTCTCCCCGGAAAGTGAAACGACCACGTATATCGTCTCCCGCCGCGGGGGTTCGCTGGCTGTGCTTATCGACCCGGTTCATGTGAATCGCGACTTCTTACATATTTTGCTTCAGCATGAGCTTACCGTCCACACCGTATGTATCACGCACCCCGAGTCCTATATGAACCACGCATTGCGGACGCTGCAGAAAATCTTTGACGTTCGCGTCATCGCCGGATCGACGGAACTCCCCGTGATGAGCCCGGTTCACGTGCTGGAGGGGGATGAAACGATCGACTGTTGCGAATTCGCCATGCGGGCGATCCCCGTGCTTCCCCATTCCCGCAGCTCCTATGTCTACCACATCGAGTCTCTGGTCTTTACCGGCTCAATCGTCCATGCCGGTACACTTGGAGACACTGCCAACGCCTTTTCTGAAGCGCTGTTGGTTGCCACGGTGAAGGATTATCTGTTCACCCTTCCGGAAGACACCTTGATGCTCCCGTCTGTTGGTCCCCCTTCCACGCTCAAAGCGGAGCAGACGCTGAGCCCCTATTACCGCGAGGAATCGTGACGGGTTCTTTCGAACGTATGTGCTGAAGAAAAGCCCGAAAGCGAGCCGGTACAGGAGCGGAAAAGGTACACCGCGACGTCCCCGCCCGCGGTGATATCGTAAGGCGACGGGCATGAAGCATGAGCCGTTCATCGGGGAATCGTCGGTCCAATCGCGCGTAGAGTGGATCTCCCAGGATCGGGTGTCCGAGGGCCTGAAGATGTACGCGGAGCTGGTGTGTGCGCCCGGTTACCGGAAACAGTCGCACCAGAGAATAGGAACTCCCGTACACTGCGATGACTTCGTATCGCGTTTGGGCGTCCCGGGCGCCCGCGGGGGGTGGCGGCTCCTGAGCAGGGTTGCGGTGTATTCCTCCAACCACGGCGAATCGAACCCGGTTCCGTGGGTCCCGGGCGAGGGCACCGCTCACGACGGCGGCGGCCGGGGTAAGCACCCCCTTCACCACCGCCAGGTACTCCTTACCCGCGGCGTGGGACTTGAACTGATCAACCAACCAGGCGTAATTCTCTTCCGTTCGTGCCACGATCATGACACCACTCGTTTCCTTGTCCAGGCGATGCACAATTCCCGGGCGATTTTCCGAAACGGAACGATGCGGGTCGAGGCTGAAGAATGGATCACCACGGTACCGTCCCGCCAATGCGTGGACGAGGGTGCCGCTGACGGTGCCGTGGCCGGGATGAACTACCATCCCCTGGGGCTTGTTGAGAACCAGAAAGTCGGGATGCTCCTCAATAACATCAAGGGGAATATCTTCTGCCGTGGTGGAAACGGTGTCAGGAATATCGAGGGCGACGGTGATCACCTCTCCGGCGTGAACGCGAGCCGAGGGTTTCACGGGAATCCCCTCCCGAGTCAGGCGCGTAGCGTGAGCTTTGAGGGAACTCCGCGGGAGCTGCGGCATATGGCGCACGACGCACTGGTCCACCCGAAGCCCTTCATCGTCACCGGTGCAGTGTACCTCAAGCGTTTGATTCATCGAGGCGAATCCCGTTCCTCACGGCGCCCGAGAATATAGTCCGCCACGGCGACCCCGACACTGATGATGGCACCGGATACGATGAGGCCTACCCGTTCAGAGTTATTGTAACGAGGCCCACTCTGGGGCGAAAAGAAACCGGGAGCGTACTCCGGTTGCACCTGCCCCGCCCGCACGCTCTGGTAGGTGAACCGCCCGAGCTGGTACCCGATTCCACTGACGATCATCGCTACAGGAAACGCTCCAAAAGCGATGATTTCACCGCGACGCAGATCTCGGGCCCATTTTGGAAACTCCTCAGGCTCGTAGGGAGCAGGCTCTTCGAGCCATGCCGCGTCATTTTCGGACTCCTGCGCTTCGGACTCTTGCGCCATGATCGGCACTCCCCCGGAGCTGACGGTGATCACGAACAAGAGGAGCCATGCAGTTGTTCGATGAAGGAGAGGACTCATGAGTCTCGCGCTCCGAAGAGGGCGGTTCCCACTCGAACCGTGGTGGCACCCTCCATTACGGCGTAGTGGTAATCGTTGCTCATGCCCATGGAAAGCTCCGAGAGCGTTGCTTCCGGAAACTCAGCGCTCAGTTTGACGGAAAACTCCCGAAGAGTGGCGAAGGCACTCCGGAGCCGTCCCTCGTCAGTGCTGATGGGGCCGATCGTCATCAAGCCGCGAATCGCAACCGCCGGGAGCGGTAACACCGCCTCTACCAGCCGCGCAAGCTCATCGTAACTTCGAACTCCCTGCTTGCTCTCTTCCCCGGAGGTATTGACTTCCAACAGTACTGGAAGGTTCCTTTCGGCCTCCTGGAGACGATCGTTCAATGCCCGGGCCGTACGTTCGGCATCGATCGAGTCAACCGCTGCGTATAATCGCGCAGCATCGCGCGCCTTGTTTCGCTGGAGATGACCGATGAGATGCAGCTCTGCATCGTCGGGGAAGAGCGCGCGGCGCTCAGCCGTCTCCTGCACCCGGCTTTCCCCGAAAAGACGCAGTCCCAGCTCCACCGCTTCTTCAATACGTTCCGCTGGTTGCCGTTTGCTTACTGCCATAAGACGAACCTCAGAGGAAGAACGACCAACGTGGCTACACGCCTCGTCGATGCGTTCGGAAATGCGTTCAAGATGAGCAGCTACCAGTCCCATAAAAAGAGTGTAACACTCTTACAGAGGCGTTGACGATAGTTACGCCGGGGGGTAATTTCTAGGTAATTATGAACGAATCATTATGGTCCGCGCGCCAGACAGCAACGTGGCGCAACAAGGTGGGACTAGCAGAGATGCTGAAGGGTGGCGTTATTATGGACGTCACTACGGTAGACCAAGCGCGCATAGCCGCGGACGCCGGGGCGCAAGCGGTAATGGCCCTCGAACGGGTTCCGGCGGATATCCGGGCTCAGGGCGGCGTGGCGAGAATGAGTGATCCCGCCATGATCGAGGAGATTCAAAAGGCGGTTTCAATTCCCGTTATGGCGAAGTGCCGAATTGGACACATCTCCGAAGCGCGTATTCTCGAAGCGATGGGAGTAGACTTCATCGATGAAAGCGAAGTCCTTACGCCGGCGGACGATCAGTTCCATGTCGATAAACACGGATACAAAGCTCCCTTTGTCTGTGGATGCCGTAATCTGGGAGAGGCGCTCCGGAGAATTGGAGAAGGGGCAGCAATGATCCGCACCAAAGGTGAAGCGGGAACGGGGGATATTGTGGAAGCTGTTCGGCATCTGCGAACGGTGAATCAGGAAATCCGGTCGTTGAGGCACCTCCCCTCCGACGAAATTATGACACGGGCAAAAGATCTCGGTGCACCCTACGATCTGGTCGCGGAGGTAGCTGAAATCGGAAAGCTTCCGGTTCCCAACTTCTCCGCCGGTGGCGTGGCGACGCCTGCCGACGCGGCGTTAATGATGCAGTTGGGCGCGGAAGCGGTCTTCGTCGGGTCCGGCGTGTTCAAGTCCCATAACCCGGAGCGGCGGGCCCGAGCAATCGTTGATGCGGTGGCCTACTGGGATGACCCCGCCAAACTGATCGAGATCTCACGCGGAATCGGCGAGCCGATGACGGGAATCAACGTCTCCGGGATGGCTCCGGAAGAACGCCTTGCCGGGCGGGGCTGGTAAGCGAGTGGGCCTCCGACACCGGCGGTGAGTGATCTCCGCCGGGCAACGTATCATGATCACCATCGGAATCGTCGCCTTTCAGGGCGACTTCAGTAAGCACATAGCGGTCTTTCGCGAGCTCGGCGTGTCAACGCGCGCCGTTCGCCGGCCGGACGAGCTCACCGGTATAGACGGGCTCGTCATCCCCGGTGGAGAAAGCACCACGATCGGCATGCTCATGGAGCGCTTTGGTGTTTTGGACCGAGTACGCGCCGAACACGCGCAGCGGGCGCTGCCGATTATGGGAACGTGCGCCGGAGCGATCATTCTCGCACAGCGCATCGTCGAAAGTAAGCAGGTACGGTTGGGGCTTCTGGATATCGAGATCGAACGTAACGCCTACGGGCGGCAGGTGGATAGCTTTGAGGCGGCCCTCGAGGTACCGGCGCTGGGGCCGGAGCCGGTGACCGGAGTGTTTATCCGCGCTCCCCGGATTCGGTCGGTAGGTCCGACGGTCAAGGTACTGGCCCGTTTTGAAGGAAGCCCGGTTGTTGTACAAGACAATGCGCTCTTGGCGCTCAGTTTTCACCCTGAGTTGACCGGTGACTACCGCATCCACCGGCATTTTCTCGCGATGATTCGCGGCGAGGAGTGAATCGTTCTCAGACCGTACGTTTCAGGTTGTACTCGAGGAGTTCTTCCAGCGCCTGCGTGCCGTCCGGTGTAAGAGACAGCGCGGCAATCTGAGCTCGGGCGGCCTGCTCGTCCCGAGTGACGGCGTTTTCTACCGCAGTCATCACTCCACATTCCTCTAAGGCGTTGCGAACCGCTTCAATGTCCGCGCTGCTCAGTGACGGTGCGCCGAAGGTGAGTCTTACCGGAGAGTCCAGCGGAAGGCAGTCCATCAGGGCGTTCCGAAAGGGCGTCTTCTTATCCTCCCGAATATCACTCCCTTCAGGCTTACCAATTCTGTCTCCCGGGCCAAACAGTCCCAGCTGGTCATCCCGTATTTGAAAGATTCTCCCGGCGTGTTCGCCGAACCGCGCAAGCTGCTCTACCGCCGCGTCCTCGGCCCCTGCAAGTATCGCGCCGATCATAAGCGGAAGGCTGAATGTGTACCTCCCGGTCTTGTAGGTATAGACGTTGAGAATCGTCTGATCATCGGCTACATCCACGTATCCGTGGTGGACGTCCTGCATCTGAGCCAGGCCCACAAGGCTGATCTCCCGGGCGACCAGGGCCACTACCCGATTTCGCAGTGAATCCTCCGCATCCATGGTAGCCAACCGCTCCATGGCAAGAAAGGCTGAAATATCTCCGGCACAGATTCCGAGAGACAGACCATACTGTTCCGCCCCGCCCGCTCGTGGCGCTTCGGTGCGGTATTGGGTGTGAATTGACGGCCCACCCCGACGAAGTTCATCCTGATCCATGATGTCGTCGTGGATAAGCAGAAACGACTGGAGCAGTTCCATAGCAACGCCGGCTTCAATACAGGACCGCGGCAGAGGCTCATCCGGGTGAAACAGGCGGTAGGAAAAGCCCACCAACGCCCCGCGAATCATCTTTCCCCGAAGAGAGTACTCGTTGACTCGACGGGCGACATCTTCTCCCCAGGGGCGGAAGGTAAGCGTCTGCTGTTTCGCTTCCATGAGATAGTCCGTCAGGTGTTCTGCCACGAGGCTACGCGCCTCGGTGAGATAGGTATTCATGATATCCTTTCTTTTAACAGGTCAGGGCATTCAGAAGTCCGGTCATGACGATTCGGCTCCGCCGCGGTTTTACTTTCCGTTGAAATACGACAAAGGGGTCCTGTTCGATGACGTGGCCGGTCCACTTGTACATATCTCCAGCGGTCTTGATCGGAATACGATAGCGTCGTGGGATCAGCTGGTACCCTGCCTCCGCCTCCGCTTGCCACTGCAAATATCGTTCCAGCTGGGCGTGAATGAAGCGCCGAAATTCGTCAGGATCCGTCCGTGCCTGTTCCTCGGAGAGGTCCGGCAGCGGGGTTTCGGCGATCGGTAAATATATCCGCCCGAAGCTGTTGTCTTCAGCGATGTCCCGGATGAAGTTTATGTACTGCATCGCTCGACCGAGAAGGCGCGCCGCATGGGACGCCTCAGTGGAGAGACCCATGATCCGCCCCATGAACAGACCGATCACCTCCGCCGAACCGTACATGTATTCCAACGATTCCTCGAGGGTCGCGTGGATCGGCTTGTATAGATCCATCCGCATCGCCTTGAGAAACGCCTCGGTCCACCGCTCTTCAAACTGGTAGCGCCGGGCAAGATCCACGAAGCCGTCAATGATCGGGTCGTCAGCAGGAGTGCCGGCAAGAGCAGCATAATAGGTGGCGACCATCCGCTCGAATCCGTGAGCATCCTGTGGAATCGCGTCGACGTAGTTATCGGCAGTACGTACGAACCCGTATAACAGGAAGACATCGGTGCGAATCGGCTCCGGGAAAAACCGGGTTGAGTTGAAATACGTCTTGCTTCCTTCTCGAAACGTCTCCCGATGTACTGCTGCCATCTCCATCAGCTTCTCCCTCTGTTAAATCCTACCGCAAGATGTTGACGGGGAAAATACTAAAGAATTGAAAAACAAACAAAGTGATGGTGCAAAGCACGAACAGCCTGTATGTGTAATAAAATCAGTCAGCATTACGGAATCAGGCCGATTTTTGCCTCTGATTTGTATAAAAAATGCTCTAAATTTGCAAATACTAATTGAAGTTGGTTCTATATCCGTAAACTTTCGGGCCGTAATCATGGGAGATAGCTTGACTTTATCGTCACAGAGTGAAAACATGATAGCAGAACATTCGTAAGGAGTACTGTTATGTATGAAAAGACCGGTGCACAGATCATCGTTGATATGATCCATCACCACGGCGTCGAGTACATTTTTGGCTATCCCGGGGGAGCGGCAATCCCCATCTTTGATGCGATCGTGGACTCACCGGTGCAGTTCGTACTAACCAGGCATGAGCAGGGATCAACCCATATGGCTGATGGGTACGCCCGAGCTACCGGTAAGCCCGCTGTGGTTCTGGTTACCTCCGGCCCGGGGGCAACCAACACGATCACGGGCATACTGACGGCGCATATGGACTCGGTTCCTATGATTATCATTACCGGTCAGCAAACTACCTGGAACCTGGGGATGGATGCCTTTCAGGAAGCTGATGTTTCCGGTATCTCCTATCCGGTGGTGAAACACTCCTATCTGGTAAAGGACGCTCAGGACCTCCCGCGGATCATGAAAGAAGCGTTCCATATCTGCCAGACCGGTCGACCGGGTCCGGTGCTCATAGACGTGCCCAAGGATGTCTCCAGTGCTACCGTACAGACCGACTATACCGAAACGTTTGAGCTTCCCGGGTACTCGGTGCCTGGAGAGGGTGATCCGGAGTTGGTGGAACGAGCGGCACGAAAACTTGGTCGTGCCCGCAAGCCGGTGCTTCTCGTTGGTCACGGTGCGGTGATTTCCGGCGCGGAAAAGGCGATCACCTATCTTGCGGAGAAAATGCAGATCCCCGTGGTCAATACGCTTCTCGGCAAAGGAGGGTTTCCGGAATCGCATTCACTCTCCCTGGGAATGCTTGGTATGCATGGTACGGCCTACGCAAACCGCGCCGTAGAGCACTGTGATCTGATCATGTCTATCGGGTCACGGTGGGATGATCGGATTGTAGGAGATCCAGGCCGCTTCTGTCCCAACGCTGAGAAAATCCACATCGACGTGGATACCTCGGAGTTTGAAAAAGTGATGCCCATGGATCTTGCCGTTGAGGGTGATGCTGCTCTGGTGGTGGATCAGATCGCAGCGGTGAGTGAGCCTGGCGATACGGCAGACTGGCTGGTGCAGACCGAAATGTGGCGACGTGAGTATCCGCTCAAGTTCAAAAAGAGCGGCAAACTCAAAGCGGAGCACGTGCTGGATGAGATCTATCGGCAGACCGAGGGGCGAGCGTATGTGGCTACCGATGTGGGCCAGCACCAGATGTGGGCCGCCCAATACTACCTGATCGATCATCGCTTTCAGTGGATTACCAGTGGCGGCGCCGGAACGATGGGATTCGGCCTTCCCGCGGCGATCGGGGCACAGTTTGCCCACCCCCATGATACGGTGGTAGCGATCCTCGGGGACGGGGGCTTTCAGATGACCATGTATGAACTGGCCACGGCAGTCATCAACAAGTTGCCGTTGAAAGTCGTTATCATCAATAATGCGTATCTGGGAATGGTCCGGCAGTGGCAGGAGCTCTTCTTTGAAAATCGGCTGTCCGGGGTAGATATGCACGGCAATCCCGATTTTGTAAAACTCGCCGAGAGTTTCGGCGTGAAGGGCTTTCGGCTTCGCCGCAGTGCGGATGTAAAGCGAGTGATCGGCTCGGCGTTGGCGTACAACGAGGGACCATGTCTCATTGATGTGGAAGTGGCAAAGGAAGATAACGTGTATCCGATGATTCCGTCGGGAGCCTCGTACTCGGACATGCTGACGGAAGCACCGAAGAAAAAGCTGGCAAAACCGGTAGGGAGTACCTGATGAGTAACATGAGTATGGCCCATGTGGCTGAACAGAACACGGGATATCGAAAACACACGATCAGTCTGCTCGTTGCAAACCGACCGGGGGTACTCATCCGGATCTCCCTCGTATTTGCTCGGCGAGGCTACAACATCGATAGTCTGGTGGTCTCCGCCGCCAGTGATCCTGACTACTCGATGATGAATATCGTGGCCTCCGGGGATGAAAAGACCCTCGACCAGATTCTGAAACAGCTCAACAAATTGATCGATGTGGTTCACGCATCAGACCGAACCGGGGAAAATATCATTCAGCGGGAGTTAGCTCTGATCAAAATGTCGTGTGCCGACGATCAGCGCAGTGAGCTCCTCCAGCTTGCACACGCCCTGAAATGTGACACCATCGACCTTGATGAAACAAGCCTGACGATTCAGATAACCGGCTCCAGTGAGAAACTGGATAGTGCGATCAACGTGCTCAAGGGGTACACTGTTCTTGAGTTGGTACGAACCGGCAAGGTTCTGATGACCCGCGGTAGCGAACTGACCGCATAATCGAAACGGAGACCAAAGGATGAAGAGAAACTTATTTAACACCGTATGGGACATGCATAAGGTCACGACGTTGGAGTCGGGGCAGGATCAGTTATTGATCGGGCTGCACCTCATTCACGAAGTGACCTCTCCCCAGGCATTTCAGATGCTCGAGGAGCGCGGACTCAAAGTACACCGGCCGGACCGGACCTTTGCCACGGTAGACCACATCGTACCCACGGCAAACCAGGAGCGCCCATTCAAGGATCGTCTCGCGGAAGAGATGATGCAGGCGATCGAACGCAATACCGAGAAACACGGCATTGAATTTTTCGGTTTGCATACCGACCACCAGGGAATCGTACATATCATTGGGCCGGAGCTTGGCCTCACGCAGCCGGGTATGACGATCGCATGCGGTGACAGTCACACCTCCACGCATGGTGCCTTCGGCGCCATCGGATTCGGCATCGGCACCTCACAGATTCGGGACGTGTTGGCTACCCAAACGATGGCGCTGAGCCGACCAAAAGTACGAAAGATCAACGTAACGGGACGCTTGCAGCCTGGAGTTTACGCGAAGGACATCATTCTCAGGATTATCGCCGATCTCGGGGTGAACGGCGGGATCGGCTATGCCTACGAGTATAACGGAGAGGCGATTCACGCTCTGAGCATGGAAGAGCGAATGACCATCTGCAATATGAGCATTGAGGGTGGTGCCCGCGTTGGGTACGTCAATCCCGATCAGACGACGTTTGACTACGTTGAGGGCCGACGGTACGCACCGAAGGGCGAGGCGTTTGATGAGGCGGTGGCGTTCTGGCGAAGTCTCGCCAGTGGGCCCGACGCGGAGTACGATGACGTGTACGAACTCGATGCCAACACACTGCGCCCGATGGTGACCTGGGGCATCACCCCGGGGCAAGCGATCTCTCTTGATGAACGCATTCCGTCGCTGTCAGAGCTGGATGAAGAACAGCGGGAGACGGCAGAGAAGGCGCTGAAGCACATGGGTTTTTCCGAACGAGAACCGATCAAGGGTAAAAAGATCGATGTTGCCTTTCTCGGAAGTTGCACGAACGGGCGGATCAGTGACCTCAGGGAAGCGGCGCGCATTCTGAAAGGACACAAGGTTGCCAAAGGGGTTCGGGCGTTCGTGGTTCCCGGATCGCAGCAGGTCGCCGCCCAGGCGGAGCGTGAGGGACTTCCCGACATCTTTCGGGATGCCGGTTTTGAATGGCGTGGCGCCGGTTGTTCCATGTGTCTCGGAATGAATCCGGATCAGTTACAGGATCGGGAAATATCGGCTTCAAGTTCTAATCGCAACTTCATCGGGCGGCAAGGATCCCCGGCGGGGCGGACCTTGCTGATGAGTCCGGCCATGGTGATGGCAGCAGCGATCACCGGTGAGGTTTCCGACGTGAGCGAAGTGGTTCCGTCGCCGGAACCGGTCGGCTGAGTCGAGAGAAACAGGTTCAGGAGAAATAGATTCATGCAAGAAATCAAGCAGGCGATCAGCCATGTTGAGGGCACGGCGATGGTTGTTCCCGGAAACGACATCGATACGGACCAGATCATTCCAGCGCGTTATATGAAGGTGGTAACCTTCGACGGATTAGGTGAGTACGCCTTCTATGACCTGCGCTTCACCGCCGATGGAGGGCAGAAACCGCATCCCTTTAACGATGAGCGGTTTGCCGGGGCTTCGGTACTGGTGGTAAACCGCAACTTCGGTTGTGGCTCGTCTCGAGAGCATGCCCCCCAAGCGCTCATGCGGGCCGGTATTAAGGCGGTGGTGGGCGAATCCTTCGCGGAGATTTTTGCCGGAAACTGCACCGCCATGGGGGTTCCGGCTGTCACCTTGCCCCACGAGACGATTCAGAGAATCATGAGTGTGATCGAGCAAGATCCTACGACTCACGTCACGATCGATCTCCCCTCCTCCACCATGAGCGTCGGTGACGCCTCGTACACCTTTGATATGCCGGCGGCGTACCGGAGCGCACTCATTGCAGGCAACTGGGATTCCACTTCAGTGTTGCTTTCGCACCTTGACCTGATCGATGAACGGTCGTCCAAGATTCCGTACATCGCCGGGTTCGCGAGCTGAGGCGTTATCAACCTATGAAGACGGAGGAAGCATGGCTGAGAAGTTGAACAAGAAATCCTGGGTAATGACCGAGGGAGTTTCCCGCACCGCAAATCGAGCGATGCTGCGGGCGGTCGGATTTGGTGACAATGATTTCACCAAGCCAATCGTGGGAATCGCGAGTGCCGGAAGTGATGTCAGTCCCTGTAACGTCCACCACGATCAGTTGGCCGAGATATCGAAGAAACGTCTCCGGGAACTGGGCACCATGACGATGAGTTTCCATACGTTTGTGGTGACTGACGGCGAAGCGATGGGCCATGAAGGTATGAAGGCCTCCCTGGTTTCCCGTGACACGATCGCCGATGTCATCGAGCTCGATGCTCACGGTCACCAGATGGACGCGCTCCTTGGTATTGGCGGTTGTGACAAGACGATCCCCGGTACTGTTATGGGGATGGCGCGCATGAACGTGCCATCGGTGTTCGTCTACGGAGGATCGATTGCTCCAGGACGGTATCAGGGCCGGGATATCGATATTGTCAGCGCTTTTGAGGCGGTTGGCGCCTACTCCGCCGGGAAGATCACCGAAGAAGAGCGCCACGGCATCGAAGCGGCGGCATGTCCCGGCGCCGGAGCGTGCGGGGGAATGTACACTGCCAATACGATGGCTTCTGCGATGGAAGCGATCGGGATTGGTATTCCCGGCAACGCCTCCGTGCCTGCCACCCACCATCTGCGCACCTGGGTCCAGGAAGCCAGTGCCGATGCCCTGATGCACTGCATCAAGGAGCACATCACCCCCCGGGATATCATGACCAAGAAGGCGTTCGAGAACGCGATTCGGGTGATGATGGCTCTCGGAGGAAGTACAAACGCCGTTCTCCATTTTCTGGCGCTTGCTCATGAAGTAGATGTGGATCTTACGATCGATGAGTTTAACCGGTTTTACGACACTACACCGATTCTTACGGACATGAAGCCTGCAGGGCGATACGTAATGCAGGACCTCTTTGAGGTGGGTGGCGTTCAGATGGTAATGAAGATGCTCCTCGACCAGGGACTCCTTCACGGTGACTGTCTCACCGTCACCGGAAAGACGGTAGCCGAGAACTTGGCGGGCGTGGAAGTGAAACTGGAAGGCCAGGATGTGGTCCACTCCTTCGATAACCCTGAACAGGTCCGGGGGCCCGTTGCGATTCTTCACGGCAATTTGGCCGAAGAGGGAGCCGTCGTAAAGACGTGTGGCCTCAACGAGTTCGAACACACCGGCCCGGCACGGGTTTTCGATGAAGAAGAAGACGCGCTGACGGCGATCCTCAATGATGAGATCCGGAAGGGTGACGTCATCGTGATTCGGTACGAGGGACCGAAGGGTGGCCCGGGCATGCGGGAGATGTTGGGCCCTACTGCGGCGATCGCGGGAGCGGGTCTTAGCAAGGATGTCGCGCTCATTACGGATGGTCGTTTCTCAGGCGGCTCACACGGGATGGTCGTGGGGCACGTCGCCCCGGAAGCACAGGTCGGTGGTGCGATCGCCCTCATCCATGACGGGGATATCATTACCGTATCCACAAAGGAGAAGACCCTTTCCGTGGACGTATCCCAAGACGAACTGGAACGTCGGCGCGCATCCTGGGTGCCCAAGGAGACAAAGTACCCTCGGGGCGCACTCTGGAAGTTCGGCCAACTTTGCAGTTCTGCCAGTAAGGGCGCGGTTACGAGCTAATAACGCATCCCCCGGCAGCTGTCACGCGCCGGGGGGAGGCACATCCGGGAATAGAGAGTTCCATATCTCCCGATGAGCGGGCGGGAGCGACGGTGTTTCCGCTTCAGGTGCGCCACGGGGATTCGCCGTTTGAAGTGCGAGTCTCTCGGCGATTCTCTGAATATCTTCACTGAGAGCTCGATCCTCCGAGAGATAGGGAGATGATTCGCGTGTCCACCGCCGGAGCGCTTCGTGCCCGGTGATTCCGGTGAGTTCCGCCGCCTGTACCGCGGTGATGAGGTGTATCGCCGCGAGCTCCCGCAGCCGTGGAAGACTCTCGTATACAGCCACCCCGGCGAGGGTACTCATGCTTACCACGTCCTGATTCGCCCCGTTTGTAGACCGGCTCTGCAGGAGGTATCGCCGCTGGGCGGATGCGGAGAGCTCGGCAGTCAACGCCGTAGCGCTCACCTGGGCTCCCATCAACCCGGAGTGGGCACCGGCGGCAGCTCCGGTGAGAAACGGCGGCAATCCATGATTGAGCAGAGGATCGGTGATTCGTGCGATCTGACGGTCCAGAAGAATCGCAAGATTGGCTACCCCGAGGGCAAGGCTGTCACACGC
Organism: uncultured Spirochaeta sp.; assembly: GCA_964575075.1. GTDB lineage: Bacteria > Spirochaetota > Spirochaetia > DSM-27196 > Alkalispirochaetaceae > Alkalispirochaeta. The sequence continues at coordinate 20,227 of CAZNRF010000005.1, forward strand.
CTGAGCCACGATCTGCCCGTGAAAATTTCCTCCGTGAAACACCTGATCCGGCGCGGCGAACACCGGATTATCGGTCACCGCATTGATCTCGCGTTCGAGAGTATCACCGGTCTGCCATAGCATCTCTACACTGGGACCCAAAATCTGAGGAATGCACCGAAAGCTGTACGCCGACTGGAGCGTCTCTTCGTGGCTGAGGAGTGTATCTGGGCCCGCCTGTAATGACGTGTCCCCTGCCGGCTGAGCGGGGCGAACCAAGTCAGGCGGTGCGCCAATCGGTTCCAGCGCCGTGCGCACCGCCGATGCCACGGCGCCCTGCCCGGGGTGTCCACGAACCTGTTGCAACGGGGTCGAATACGCCTCCCGGGCCAGACGTTGCGCCCCCACCATGAGCGACATCGACTGAATGACAACCGGCAGCAGCGCTGCGAAATCCCACCACGCCATGACCGCCAACGCGTTACTGGCACTGGTGCCGTTTACCACCGCCAACGCATCACGATCGGTGAAACGAAACGGCCGCAAAGAGAGAGCGCTCCCATCCAGGTAGGAGCCCTCACCCATCAGTACGGAGGCAAGATGTGAAAGTGGCGTGAGATCACCGCTTGCTCCGACCGAGCCATACCGGGGAATCCGAGGTGCTGCTCCCGCGTTGAGGATGTCAGCCATGTACTGAAGCAACTCGGTTCCAGCCGCGCTATGTCCTTTGCTCAAGGTCACCAGGCGATCAAAGGTGAGCGCCCGAGCGACTCGCGCATCAAAGGGTGGCCCGCTCCCCGTTGCGAGATGGGCGATCAGCCGGGCCTGGTGCTGTTCTGTCTCGGAATCACCCGAAAATGATGCGAGAGCCCCGTAGCCGGTGCTGTGCCCGTACACCGTGGCCCCTCGCGCGAGGGCGCGGTCAAGTACCGCGGTAGAGTCCTGCGAGGAGTCGGTCACGATCTTTGTGGCCGAGAGGGCCACGCGAAGCATATCAGACCGGGTTATCCAAGAGTCGGGAGCAATAACAAGCGCGTCCGGGTCCATAGGATTATTCGTTTTCGCGACGATTCCGCACGACCCTCGCCCAACTGTCCTTGAGCGTAACCGCGCGATTGAAGACCGGACGAGCCTCCGTTGACACCTTCGGGTCGTAACAGAAATACCCGAGACGCAAGAATTGCACGGGAGCGGTCGGGAGCTCCTCGGCCACGGCGGGCTGGAGATATCCCTTGCGAATCGTGAGAGACTCCGGATTCAGGAAGTCCGTAAAATCCTCGTCCTCGGAAAGATCATCGGGATTCTCTTTCGTGAACAGCGGTTCGTACAGCCGAAACTCCGCCGGTACGCCGTACTCACGGGACACCCAATGAAGGGTTCCCTTAACTTTGCGTCCATCCGGGCTGTCTCCTCCCCGCGTTTCCGGGTCATAGGTGCAGAGAATCTCGATCACTTCACCCGTTTCATCCCGAATGACATCGGTGCAGGTAACAAAATACGCATGCTTCAAGCGTACTTCACGTCCGATTCCAAGCCGAAACCACTTGCGCGGGGGATCATCCATATAATCATCCCGCTCCACGTACAGTTCACCGGTAAACGGAACGGAATGACTTCCGGCCGTTGGATCTTCAGGATTATTTTCAGCCGTAAACCAATCCACTGATCCCTGGGGCCAGTTGGTAATCGTCAGCTTTACCGGATCTGTGACCGCCATAAACCGATGCGCGGTGGGATTAAGATCTTCTCGGAGGCTGAACTCGAGCAGAGCGAGGTCGACCATGCTGTTCGTCTTGGAAACACCGATCCGGCGACAAAAACTGCGAATCGCATCGGGTGTATACCCCCGTCTGCGCAGGCCGCTGATCGTCGGCATTCGCGGATCATTCCAGCCATCCACAAGCCCCTCTTGCACAAGGCGGAGGAGCTTCCGTTTGCTCATCACCGTGTAGGTCAGGTTCAATCGCGCAAACTCGATTTGCCGCGGGGTGGATGGCACCGGAAGCTTTTCAATCAGCCAATCGTACAGGGGACGGTGATTTTCGAACTCGAGGGTACAGATCGAATGGGTAATCCCCTCAATGGCATCAGACTGGCCATGAGCGAAATCATAGGTTGGATAAATACACCAGGTATCGCCCGTTCTATGGTGTGTAACGTGTCTGATTCGATACAGGGCGGGGTCCCGAAGATTGATATTCGGATGGGCCATATCGATTTTCGCTCGGAGGATGAGCGCCCCGTCGGCGAACTCGCCGGCGCGCATGCGACGAAAGAGGTCCAGACTCTCCTCCACCGGCCGATCGCGCCAGGGACTGTCTCTGCCCGGTTCAGTGGGAGTACCCCGGTATTCGCGAATCTGTTCCGCATTCAACTCATCTACATAGGCCAAGCCTTCGGAAATCAGAAACTCCGCCCATTCGTAGAGCTGTTGAAAGTAGTCGGAAGCGTAGAACAAGCGGTCATCCCAATCAAAGCCGAGCCACCGAATGTCGTCCTGAATTGAGTCGACGTATTCCACTTCTTCCCGGGACGGGTTCGTATCATCAAAGCGAAGGTTACACCGTCCGCCGAAATCCTCGGCAATACCGAAATTCAGTACGATCGATTTCGCGTGTCCGATGTGGAGATAGCCGTTTGGTTCCGGTGGGAAGCGGGTATGCACCCTACCGTCATTCTTTCCGGCCGATAGGTCCTGAGCTACGGCGCTCCGTACGAAGTCGAGTCCGGTGCTATCGGTGGGGTCCATATGCTCCGTATGGTTCGCGGGCATTTACGCGTCCTCTCCCGCCAGGCCCAGATCCTCAGCCACCGCTTGCATACCGATCAGCGTCTCGGCGATAACATCGTCTAAGGGTTCCCCCAGCATTTCCGCACCGGATGCGATCAGCTCACGATTCGCACCTGCAGCAAAGCTCTTCTCTTTCCACTTCTTTTTGACGGACTTCGGCTTCATGTCCAGGATGCTTTTGGACGGCCGAACCAAAGCCGTGGCCGTAATAAGACCGGTTAGCTCATCAATTGTGTAGAGAACCTTTTCCATCGGGTGCTCCGGTCTGTCATCGGTGAACATTCCCCACGCGTGACTCCGAATCGCTCGAATATACTCTTCCGGCCACTGCTGCTCACGAAGAATCTCAGTCGTCTTCGTGCAGTGCTCTTCCGGATACATCTCCCAGTCAAGATCATGAACCAATCCGATCACGCCCCATTTGTCGGGATCTTCTCCGTATCGGCGTGCAAAATGGCGCATCACCGCCTCAACCGCCTTTGCGTGGGCGCGGAGATTCTCAGTCTTGGTGTACTGCTCAAGGAGGCTCAGCGCCTCTGCGCGATTAGGTATTGCCATGGCATTAGAATAGCGTAAAGCACCGTGGTTGAAAACCGCGCTTACCGGTCCAGACCGATCGGTTCCGGAGGGTTCGAAAGCTCGGTCCCGATCCACCGGGCGAAGGCATGGACGGCCGCAAAAGCGGGATCTCCTCCATACACCCGGGATATCTCCAGGGCATACCGGATCTGATCCCGAGCTATTTCCGCTGTAGCCGGTCGTGGACGGTCCTGGTACCGAATCAATCCGTCGAGGCTTTTCAGCACCAGTTTTCGCACCATGAAATACAACGGCGCGTATCCCTCGGAAAGGCCGAAGTTTCCCTGGTCCCGCAGAAACCGGTAAAACAACTGCACAAAGCCGGGATCGTACTCATAGGCCCAGGCCACGACGGTCCGGATAATGAGGGCGTTGCGTCGCCGCAGCGTTGGACGGGAGCGCACCCGGTAGTGAGCTAATCCCAGAGAGCGGAAACGATACAACGATGCGAGCAGGGCCGGGCGCGGCGCCAGATCTCGGGGGAGCCCCAAATCTCTGAGAAGCCTGGTCCGGTCAACGGCAGCGGCACTCTCGGAGCGCGCTCGTGCCATAGACCACTCAGCACGTAACGAGCTGAACTGTTCTCGTACGTACATAAATAGCGCCCCATCGTCTCCGAAGCGATCCGGGTGAACCTCCCGCAGGAGCCGGCGATAAATTCGATCGATCTCGCGCAGCTCTCCCCGAGGGCGATCGCGCAGATCGGCCACAATGAGATCAACGGTAGAGCGATCGATTACCGATAACGTCGTATCATCCATCACCAGGAGAACGGTATACCACTACTGACTGGACGTCCGAAAGGGGTGGCAGATCGATAACTCGTATGGCAGGTCCTTCGTCCGTGACAGTGAGCTGGTCCGTCGTCGGGTCCAGTTGAACGTACGTGGCGGGGGTACAGAACTGATGAATACCGTGCCACTGCCGGGTATTTTCGCAGTGGTAATGCCCGCAGAACAGAAAGAGCTCCAAATCACCGCAATACCGTTGCAGGATGGACCGCAGCTCAGACGCGTTATCCAGGGCGTACTCCGCATCCATGAACCGGTGAAAGCCGGTAAGTACCGGATGGTGCGTCCAGAGCAAGAGGCGTCGGGCCCCCTCACCGCGCCGCGCGGCGGCTGCATCTTCATGCAGAACGGAGTCGAGCCACTGGAGCTGCCGGGGATCGATCTTCGCATCAGCGGAATCGAGCAGTAACATGGCTACTCCCCCTACCTCAACACGACGATCTAACCACGGATACCCCGTTATGCCTCGGTAACGTCGTCCAAAAGCCTCGGCAAACAGCGAGCGATTATCATGATTGCCGGGCAGAACAAGATAGTCGCAGGGAAGCTTGTTCAAAATAGCAGCGAATTCCCGGTAGGTTTCCGCTGTTCCGAGGCGCAGTCCGAGGTCACCCGTGACAACTACCAGGTCCGGATCGAAGTCAGCGGCGGTCTCACATGCCCACTGAGCGCGCTTCCACGTATCCACGCCTCCGGGAGTTCGGTCTTGGGAGTCCAGGTGCACGTCCGTAATCTGAACGACTTTCACAGCTCTAGTATCGACCGTTTCACCGGAAAGATGTATCCATGTATACTGGCTCCATGAGTCGATTGGTCTATCTCGATAGTACGGTCCTGGTAATTGACAAAGCTGCGGGGGAAGCGGTAGACGGCCGACGAGCGGACCAGAAAGCCCTGGTTCACCACTGGCGAAACGCGCTCCACGAACCTCAACTCCAACCGGTACACCGGATCGATCAACCGGTGGCGGGACTCGTTTTATGGGCGCGTGGACCGGAGATCTTTGCACGGATGCACGGCTATCTTCAGGAGGGACGGGTCACGAGGGATTACATCGCCGTTGTAGATACCCCTCCCACACCCGAAGCGGGAACGCTGACCGACCAGATTCTGGTAGACGGAACGGGCAATCGAAGGCGTATCGACCCGGCGGGCAAGCATTCGCGTTTGACCTACGAAACGATCGGATCGACACGGCATCACACGATCCTTCGAGTGCGGCTGGAAACGGGGCGCCATCACCAAATCCGCCTGCAATTGGCACACCAGGGGTGGCACGTGGTGGGAGACACGAAATATGGAGCGCGGCGACCCCTTCGTGATGGGGGGATCGGCCTGATGGCCTATCGGTTACAGTTTCCCCATCCCCGCTTTCCCGTTGAGATTCCGTGTCGGGCGCGATTCCCGGAGACCTCGCTCTGGCAGGCGGTGGCCTCAGCGGTGATCGGTGAGGTGAATCTCGATCGCCTTCAGCAATGAGTGCATGAGATTGACGTCTATCTGACCGGCGGCCCCGATTCGCTCTATCATGCGCTGGTACACCGCCCTCCCCGGATCAAACCCCAGCTGCGGAAGCACCTCC